>JABZHU010000171.1:0-2517 GCA_015258705.1 Atopobium sp.
CTTCGTGAGCGCAAGAATCAGCTGGCAGGAACGCTGTCTGGCGGCGAGCAGCAGATGCTTGCCATGGGCCGCGCTCTGATGAGCAGGCCAAAGCTTTTAATGCTCGACGAGCCTTCCATGGGTCTGGCTCCTATCCTGATTGAGGAGATCTTCCAGATCATTCGCCAGCTCGGCGATGCAAGAACCACCATTTTGCTGGTTGAGCAGAACGCTAATATGGCACTTAAGGTTGCTGACCGTGCATACGTTCTTGAGCTTGGTAAGGTTGCTAAGCATGGCACCGGCCAGGAGCTTCTCCACGACGATGACGTTCGCAAGGCTTACCTCGGCGCATAACGGCGACTAATGGCAAATGTGCTTTGACGTCAACGTACCTTAAACGTTAACCCGGCTCCCACACAACGTAGGAGCCGGGTTTTGTTGTCATGTCTGAACAGTTTGCCTGAAAAGCGCACCATGTCTGAGCTATTTGCCTGTTTTTCTCGCCAAGTCTGAGCAAATTTACTCAGACTTGATGTAGTTTTCAGGCTCGCAAAATTTGGCGCGGCGCAGCCTATCTTCACGCGCCTGATTTCTTCAAAGAATCTGTAACTTTTGCCTAAATACGTAAAAGAAACTGTGGATTTGCCTGATTTCATCAAAGAATCTGTGCCTCAAATACAGATTCTTTACACTTTTCAGGCGCGCCTGGCGAGAAACCCGTGTTGTCGCAGGCGTACTTGTTAGTACACGCATTGACCGCGCGCAGTTGTCACGTTAAATCTCGTCGAAAGTGTTGTGGTGCTCTTTTCCGTCGTCCAAGGTAAGGACGGTACCCAGAAGTGCTGGCTCAAGAATTTGAATCCAAAGATCGCCTCTGACCTGCTTTGCATTCTCGGCAACAGCGCGAGCTGTAACAGGGGAGTCGCAGATGGCAACCATGGTGGCACCTGAGCCCGAGATGACAAAGGCGCATGCACGAGCAAGCTTTGCTACCTGCTTAAGCTCCTCGTAATCGGGGATGAGCTCCTTGCGGTAGGGCTCATGGAGTTTGTCGTTGCAGGCAGCTGCCAAAAGACCTCCATTGCCTGTTTCAAGTGCATGGGTAACAGCAACGGTACGACCCATTTGATAAACAGCGGTCTGAAGAGAAATATTCTGTGGAACGACCTTGCGGGCATCCTCGGTGTTGACAGTGTACGGCGGTGCAATCGCAACAAAAGACAATCCGCGCGCTACGAGCCTTCGAGTACAAACGGTATGACCGCCCTCAACAAATGACGAGGTCAGGCCACCGTAAATTGCAGGAGCAACGTTATCGGGATGGCCCTCAAAATGACAGGCAAAGTCGAGCGCACGCTCAGGATCCCAGCCGCCATGAGACTCGGTCATCGCGGCTGCAATGCCAGCAATTACGCAGGTAGAACTTGAGCCAAGTCCACCAGAAAGCGGAATAGGCGAGTCGATAGTGATGTGCTTAGGAGTAGGCTCTTCGCCCAGCTTTTCGCAGGCTCGAACATAAGATGTCCAGACAAGGTTGTCGTCGTTTCTGAACTGCTCGGGGCAGCCGTCAATGATGAGCGTAGGGGATTCCCTAAACGTAATTTTTGCGCGCAGGTTAAACGCAAGACCCAGCGTATCGTAGCCGACGCCAATGTTTGCAGAGGTAGCAGGTACAGATACGGTCAAGATGGTGTTGTCGAGCATGTAGAACCTGCTTTCTCAGAGTCTAACAAGCAAAAATACGCCCGCATGCTTCAGAAACGTACGAAGCAAGCTGTTCCTTCTCGCGAACGTCAGTATGAATGATAACGTTATCATTCAGCGATGAAAGCTGGATTGGCGGATTAGTGCCTGTGATTTCGGCGAGCGTATGCATGCACGCAAAGTCGTCCAGGCCAGCGGTCGAGTGGCCCAGCGCGGCAAGCACGTCGGACGAGAACTTATACGGGCTAGCAGTAGACAGACAAACGCGCACGTTACCCGCCTGGCGAGAAACCCTGTCAAGTACGTGCTTTGCGACGGCTGTGTGAGGGTCAATCAGCACACGACAATTCTCCCAGGTAGAACGGATAGTCTCACGCGTCTGGTCGTCGGTGGCAAAGCCAGCGTCAAAGGTTTCGCGGATGGTGTCCATCACCTGAGCAGGTACCGTGTAGATACCCTTGGTTACCAGCTGGTTCATCAGATAGCTGACAAGCTCGGTGTCTTTGCCAGATGCAAGATAGAGGAGTCGTTCAAGGTTTGATGAAACCAGAATGTCCATCGATGTAGAGATGGTCTTTTCAAATCCACGCCTACGATCGTAGACGCCTGTTTCCAAGAAATCAGTCAGCACCTTATTGCTGTTAGAAGCCACAATGAGGCGCTCAACAGGAAGTCCCATTTCTTTTGCAAAGTAACCTGCGAGGACGTCGCCAAAGTTGCCGGTTGGCACGCAGAAAGTAACTTTTTGCCCCTGAGTGATGGCACCCTTGGCAACACGCTGGGCATATGCGTCAAAGTAGTAGGTTACCTGTGGGGCCAAACGACCAATAT
>JABZHU010000039.1:0-10566 GCA_015258705.1 Atopobium sp.
GCTTTGGTAGGTTTTGCTGAAGAATTGACATGTTCTTCATCAAGATAGCCAGGCAGCTAGGCGGCCGCACTACCCGATATGCATCTCTATGCATAAACTTAATCTAATATGCTGGAAAATGAATAGACTTATATAAGAAAATTAACTATCGATAAATTCTGTATCTACGGAACACACCTAAGTCGGATAATCTGCTCAGATGAGGGCATTTTACACATCTAATGACGATAATCTGCATGATTGAGGTATTTTCTGCGTCATGTATACGTCTTTTTAACAGATTATCCGACTTAGGTGTGTTTTGAACTGCCTCCTATTTCTCGTGTCCAAGAAATGGGAGGCAGTTCACTGAGAAGGACTTTTTTGTTGTAACAAAAAAGGTACGCTAAGCGTCGAGCTTACTTTGGTGCAGCTCAACAAACCTCTGTAGTTTCTGAACAATCTCTATCGTGAGCATGTCCTTTTTAACCTTCCAAGACCAATTGCCTTCAGCTTTACCAGGAATGTTCATACGAGCATCGTCAGAAAGACCTAAGACGTCCTGTAGCGGCAAAATAACCACTGCATTAGAAGGGCTAACTACTTGCTCCATAAGGTGGTCGAAAATCTGGTGCGATTCATCAGTTGCCTGGCCACCTGTAAAACGAGCTTCTACAAAACCCATAAGCGTTTGCGTATCATGGGTACCGCTGTACACAATAGACTCCTGAGCTGGTGTAAAGGAATATCTACAGTCTCCATCAGCAAATTGAATGACGCTCATGCCCGGAAATCCCGTCTGAGAAAGCAGCGCTCGGACCGCAGGAGTAACCGCTCCTAAATCCTCTGCAATAAAAGGAAGTGGGCCAAGCTGCTTATAAGCAACCTCAAACAGCTCATAGCCAGGGCCAAACTTGAATGAACCCTCAGCAGCAGTCTTTCCCTGTTCAATGGCATAGTAAGACGTGAAACCAATAAAGTGATCCAGTCTGGTGTAGTCATACAGATAGAAAGACCTGTGGAATCGTTCAATCCACCAACGATAACCCTCGTCTTTATGAGCTTGCCAGTTGTACGTTGGATTACCCCACAGCTGACCATCTTGAGAAAACGCATCAGCAGGAGCTCCAGCTTGAAGCTCTGTATGGCCCGTATCATCTAGAGCAAAAAGCTCCGGATGCGCCCAAACATCAGCGGAATCCTCTGAAACAAACATAGGCATATCGCCAATAATTTGAATGCCTTTAGCACGAGCCTCCGCTAATGTCTGACTCCAAATTACGTCAAAAGCAAATTGCTGCTTTCGATGAAGTTCGATTGTCTGGGTAAGTTCAGGACGCTCAAGAAGCTCTTTCGACCAGCTGCGATATTGCTCGGGCCACTCCTGCCATACTTCCTCTCCCAGCAGGTCTTTAATAGCTCGAAATGCTGCATACGAATCAAGCCAATACGAGTTTCTCTCGCAGAACTCCTGGTACTCAGCAGCTCGCCTGCTCTGAGGATCATCGCACTCAGAAATGACTTTCTCCATTGCAGCCTGGTCAAGCAAGTTAATGTTTCCTGCAAAAGCAGAAATTCCCGCGTAAGGAGAGCCGTATTCGTCGGTTGGGCTGACAGGTAAAATCTGCCAATACCTTTGACCTGATTTGGCGAGAAAATCGATGAACTCGGAAGTCTCGCGACCAATAACACCAAGCTTCTGACCTGGCGTAATTGCGGAGTTCTCATCGGCAGGCAGAGAGGTAATGTGAGCAAGCACTCCCATACCAGGCTCAAGAGGCTTTTGTAACCTATAAACTGGCTGAACGTTTAAAACGGTACAGCCAAGCTGCCACAAAAAGACCTCTGCTTTGCCGTCCTTAACGGGGACTGCTTGGCCGCTAATAACGTCAATGACCTGCATATTTTGAGGTACAGAAACATATACTGTTTTAGCATCTGAGCGACTCTTGTTTACGAGAACACAGATACCAGAGGCATCCTTGCCCAGAAGCTGTGTCTGAGTATCTTCCTGAAGAGGCTTACGCCAAAATGCCAGAACGTCATCAGATCCACATTCTGGGACAAATGGCTCAAACGAACCATCTACCAGTAGTGGCAGCGTTTTTCTGAGCGCGATGGCATTGCGATACATATGCAGGTAATCCAAGTCCGCACGAGGACTGATTCCAGGCCATGGCATAGTTGCGCGATTTGTTGGGTCAACAAATCCCTCAACGCCCATCTCATCGCCGTAGTAAATTGATGGAACACCGGGAAGCGTCATCTGCAGCACAGCTGTCTGCCACATACGAGCCTTAGAAAGACCGCGCTGATCAGCAGAAAGTCTGTACGTTACCTGCTCATGAGCAGAAAGAGAATTAGGAGTAGGAGCTCCTGCAACCACGTTAATCAAGCGCTCTTTGTCATGTGTTCCAAACACATTCAGGCAAGAATAAAACGCCTCGTGAGGATAGTTTTCCCACAGCTCCTCAAGAGCTGAAGCTGTTGATTCAGCACCAGCCTCATTCATCAAAAATGAAAGAATAGATTTGCGCAGAGGGTAATTCATAGGTCCGTCGAGCTCAGAACCTTCCAGATAATGCCTGAGTTTTCCGTATGCACGCTTATTGCTTGCGTCCTCCCAGACCTCTCCGATAATAACTGCGTCGCTACGCTCTGCAAGTGCAGCCGCACGAATCTTCTGTATAAACGAATCAGAAATCTCATCTGCAACGTCTAAGCGCCAACCACGAGCTCCACGACGCAGCCACGTTCTAATAACGCCATTCTCGCCACAAATAAACTCCTGATAATCAGGATTTTCAGACACAATCGTCGGAAGAGCATCGACACCCCACCAACTCTCGTACGTTCCATCCCCATGGAAGGTAAACCAGTCGTCATAAGCTGAGCCTGCCTGCTGAACTGCTCCTGGTTCAGAGTAGTTAGAAAATTTATTAAAGTATTTTGAATCAGCGCCACAATGATTAAAAACGCCATCCAAAATAATAGAAATACCATGCTCAGCAGCTTTAACGCAGAGGCGTTCAAAATCCTCTACAGTGCCTAACACGGGATCAACTTCCAAATAATCCGCAATATCGTAGCGATGATTACTGGAAGCAGCATAGATTGGATTCAAATAAAGCGCAGTTATTCCAAGGTTTTCCAAGTAGGAAAGCTTCTCTTCAATACCAGCCAAAGAACCGCCGTAGAAATCCCACTGAGTCACGCGACCGTTAGCATCTCGCTGATACTCAGGAGTCTTCTCCCAATCTTCAACAAGCTGGCGAGAAACCCCATTTCTTGGAACAGCCAGCGCCTGCTTGGTACGCTCGTGCCAGTTTGCATCTCGTGCAAACCTGTCGGGGAAAATCTGGTAGACAACTCCCCCTTTGTACCAGCTAGGATCTTCTACACCCGCAAAGCTACCACGAGGCTCATAGCAAGTAATCTGAAATGATGGTGGCTCGCCATAGGCAAAGCTACCAACACCGGTACATCTATTTTCTTGAGCACCATATGACCAAACTGCTCCGTCAGAAGCCTGAAGCTCAAAACGATACCAAATAAGGCCCGTAGCGGCTGGTTTAACAATTGTCTCAAAGCACTGCGCATAGTCAGGTACACCAGTCGGAAGCGCGCCAGCAAAATCACTCTTTTGCATCACAACGCGTTTCTCGCCAGACAGAGCCTGGGCCTCTGGAGATGATTCAGGGCCATACTCTTGCCAGAGACGAAGCGTTACTGATTGAACATCATCGTCCCAAGCAAATAGTCTGATTGTTGCTGAAGTACCTAGCTCTACCGCGCCTTTTGGATCTCTACAAACAATGTTTGAGGTGTTGTGAAAAGCCTGCATTCTTACCAATCTCGACGACGAACATACCTGATAATCTCAGGGTGTAGTAAATGATACACGTCAAGATATTCATTTGCAGCGTTATGCCAACTAAAGTCCTCTGCCATCGCCTGTTTTACAAGATTTTCCCACGCTTGTTTATCGTTTCTATAAACATCGGCGGCGTACAGAATAATATCTGCCATTTCATCTGCGTTTTGATTGGCAAAACTAAAGCCGGTTCCTTCTCCCGTAAACTGGTTGTACGGTTTTACAGAATCTGCCAGACCGCCCGTCTCGCGAACAACAGGAAGCGTGCCATAACGCATAGAAATCATCTGAGAAAGGCCGCAAGGCTCAAACTCTGATGGCATCAAAAACATATCCGCACCTGCGTACATACGGTGAGAAAGCGCAATATCAAACTCAATACGTGCAGCCATACGGTTGCCATAGTGCTCATCAAAGAAGCGCATAGCATCTTCTTGTTCAGCGTCACCAGTTCCTAGAACAGCAACCTCAATACCTGCACAAATAAGACGGTCCATCGCATAGCGAATCAGGCCCAAGCCCTTCTGGTTGGTCAAGCGCGTAACCATTACCGCAAGAGGTACATCTGGATTTACCTCAAGACCCAGCTCTTCTTGCAATTGACGCTTACACTCAGCTTTACCCTCCATATGACGTGCCGAGAAGTTCTGTGGAATATAAGAATCGCTTGCAGGCGACCACGCACCAATATCAATGCCGTTCAGAATTCCGCGCAGAACGCTTTGACGGCGGCGGAAGATGTCATCCATGCCCTCACCGAAGTGCTCTGTCTGCAGCTCACGAGCATACGTTGGGCTCACGGTGAGCAGATAATCAGAGTAGCAAAGCGCACCCTTCATAAAGTTGATAGAGCTTGCGTCACATCTCAGTTGATCAACCGCAGCTGGAATATCAGCAAGGCCAAGCACGTCGCTCAGCATCTTGTCAGTAAACTGGCCTTGGAACTTGACGTTATGAATGGAGAAGACCGTCTTAACGTTGTGGACCTCAGGGACGCCCTGATACTGCTCACGCAGAAATACGGGTGCCAGTGCCGTTTGCCAGTCATTGCAGTGCAGAACGTCGCAGGAGAGCTCTGGGACGTGTGCAATCAGCTCACACAGAGCCTTGGAGAAGAACGCATAGCGCTCTCCATCATCAAAGTAGCCATAAAGGCCATCACGAGCAAAGTAAGACTCGTTATCTACAAAGTAAAAATCAACGCCTTCATGAACCAGATGCCACAGCCCACAATACTCAAAGCGCCACGAAAGAGGCACCTGAAGCTCATAGACCTTTTTCATCTTTTGTTTCCACTCGGGCTTAATAGAGCTGTAGAGTGGCGAGATAACCGCCACTCTTGCTCCTACTTTTTTAAGTGCTTGTGGCAATGAGCCCGAAACATCTCCAAGACCACCCGACTTGGAAAAAGGCGCTACCTCTGAAGTTGCATAAACAACGCGAAGTTTGCGACGCTTGGAGACTTGGGACATTGTTACGCCACCCTCTTATTGTTTTTACGCTGAATAAGAATTTCTTCGCTGGTACCACGAAGCTCAGTACCCGCAGGAATGATGTTAGAACGGTCCACAATAGCGTGCTCGACTACAGAGCCTTCCTTAACAATGCAGCCTTCCATCACAATAGAATCGCGTACTACTGCGCCACGCTCAATAATGACGTTACGGCCAAGGATAGAACCAGTAACCGTTCCGCGAATGCGGCATCCTGCAGAAATAGTGGAGTTACTTACCTTTGAGCCAATCTCAAACTTTGCAGGAGCAGTATCGTGTGCCTTTGTCTTGATGGAGCGCTCTGGAGTAAAGAGTTCATTTGCTGGCATGGGGTTCAAAAGCTCCATGTTAGCCCGATAATAAGAGTTCTTTGAGAAGATAGATGCTACATGACCTTCAAAGTGGAAGGTGCGAACCTTGACGCGATTATAGTCAGCGTGGAGTGCCTCAAAAAGATCAAGATAATCAGTAGCTCTATACCAATCAAGCATGTCAATAAGCAGGTCGCGCTTGATAATAAAGCAGTCGAGAGAAGCCTCGTCTCCGCGCTGAACACCATTGTGCGTTTTAACTACACGGTCACCGTCAAGCTCAACACCAACAACGTCTCTATCGTTATAACGAGTGGTGTAGGTCATCATAGTGATGTCTGCATCGGACTCAAGGTGCTGGTCAAGCAGCTCGGTAAGATCAGAGTTGAAAACAAAGTTTGAAGTAGACAACAGAACATACTCTGCATCAGTTCTCTCAAGATATGGCTTGTTGGAAATCAGATCTCTGAGCAGGAAACGAGCTCCTGCGTGGGAGGTACCAAAAGCAGATCCAGGCAGAATAAACAAGCCACCGCTCTTGCGGTCCAAGTTCCAGTCTTTACCAGAGCCAAGGTGATCAATGAGTGAGCGATAGTTAAAGGGCATGATGACACCAACGGTACTAATGCCAGAATTAACCAAGTTAGAAAGAGGAAAATCTACCAGGCGATATCTTCCCAAGAATGGCATAGATGCGATTGGGCGTACATCATTAGCGATTTCCATATTAGTAGAAGCATAATTGCAGGTAATAAGTCCAATTACCCTATTCATTAGTGCTCACCTCTTTCAACCACTACATCATTTCCAACAACAGCAATCTCCTTATTAAGGTCAGAGCTGCCAACGTGAACGTTCTTCTCGACCACAGCGTTCTCGCCAAGAATTGCACGAATAACCACCGCACCAGGTTTAACTTCTGCGCCAGGAAGAAGTACGGAGTCAATAACGCGAGCTCCCTCACCAATAACGGCATCGGTAGACAAAATTGAATGACGAGAATAACCAAAGACCTGGCATCCGTTGCTTACCAGACAGTCGTCTACCTCGCCAAAAGCGCCAATGTACGCTGGTGGACGGGTGGAAGCATTGGACAAAATAGGGAACTTATCCGAGAAGATATCAAACTTAGGCTCAGATCCAAGTAGATCCATGCTAGTCTCGTGATAACTTGCAATGGTGCCTACATCGCGCCAGAAGCCCTCAAAGCGATAGGCAAACAGACGCTTACCATCATCAAGCAACGTCGGAATAATATCGCCGCCAAAGTCATGAGAAGATTCAGGATTCTTTGCGTCCTCACGCAAGGTCTCAAGAAGCAGGTCTGTGCTAAAGATATAGATTCCCATGGACGCCAGGTTGGATTCTGGCTCTTTGGGTTTCTCGGAAAACTTGGTGATTCTATCCTCATCATCAATGGACATGATGCCGAAGCGAGAGGTCTCTTCCCAAGGAACAGGCATGACGGCAATCGTAAGGTCTGCGTTGTTCTTCTTATGGCAGGCGAGCATCTCGCCGTAGTCCATACGGTAAAGCTGATCGCCAGAGAGAATTAGTACGTAATCAGGGTTATTCTGATCAATGTAACCAATATTCTGGGTGACGGCATCTGCGGTTCCCGCATACCACGCACCACCAGACTGAGTAGCAAATGGAGGAAGAATAGAAATTCCACCACCGCGCTCATCAAGGTCCCAAGCACTACCTGATCCCACGTAAGAGTGCAGCAAATAAGGACGGTACTGTGTCAAAACACCTACCGTAGAAATTCCTGAATTTGCGCAGTTGGATAATGCAAAGTCAATAATGCGGAACTTGCCACCAAACGAGACAGCAGGTTTAGCTACTTTTGAGGTCAGAGCACCTAAGCGGCTTCCCTGTCCTCCTGCAAGTAGCATTGCAAGACATTCCCTTTTGCTCATATCCAAATCTCCTCTCTCCCCAACAGAGGTCTTTATTCTCAACGTCTTACGACGATTGAACCTAAACGCAGATCCTTACACGTGCCAAATATCTTCCATGTACTCCCTGATAGTTCTATCAGCCGAGAAGAAACCAGAGTTTGCAGTATTGTGAAGTGCGCGAGCATTCCAGCTACGACGATCTGCATAGGACTGAGTAAGTTCTTCCCATGCCTTCACGTAGGCGTCAAAGTCAATAAGCACCAGGTCAGGATCATTGTTAATCAGCAGATAGTCGTGAATTGACTCAAAGTTGCCAGAGAGTCGGCTTAACGAACCATCGGTCAGCATATTTACAATGCGAGCCAGTGTTGGGTTCTGGTTAAGCAGGTTTTGTGCAAAGTAGGTGCCGGAAGCATATACCTGCTGGACCTCGTCTGCACGAAGACCAAAAATCTTGATGTTCTCTGGTCTTGCAAGCTCAGAGATCTCAATATTTGAACCGTCATAGGTACCAAGGGTCAGAGCCGCATTCATCATAAGCTTCATGTTTGAGGTACCAGAAGCCTCTGCACCAGCAACCGAAATCTGCTCTGAAATATCAGATGCAGCATAGATAAGCTGTGCATTTGAAACAGTAAAGTTTGGAATAAAGACAACCTTCAGACGACCCTCAATGCGCTCATCGTTGTTAACCACGTCTGCAACGGAGTGAATAAGTCGAATGACTTCCTTTGCAAAGGTATAGCTCTGAGCGGCCTTGCCCGAGAAAATAAAGGTTGTTGGAGCTGGCTTATAGCTTGGATCATCAAGCATGCGGTTGTAGAGATACAAAATCTTAAAGACATTAAGCAGCTGACGCTTATATGCATGGAAGCGTTTTACCTGCGTATCAAAGATGGTATTGGTATCCATCTCAACACCAGTTGTCTTCTTGACGTATGCAGCAAGACGCTCTTTTTCTTCTCTCTTTGCAGCGTCCATCTTGTCCAAGAACTCAGCATTGTTCTCAAAAGCAGAAAGCTTCTGAAGCTCATTGGCATCATCAAGCCAGCCGGTTCCAATAGCCTCAGTAATAAGCTTTGCGTAAGCGGTATTTGCCTGTGCCAAGAAGCGACGGTGGCAGATGCCGTTAGTCTTGTTATTAAATATTTCTGGACGAAGCTTGTAGAAATCCTTCAAAACACTCTGCTTCAAAATGTTTGTGTGCAGGTCAGAGACACCATTGACCGAGTGGCTAAACAGAATAGAGAGGTTAGCCATACGAACGGTGTTATCCCACAACACAGCTGTTGAGGCGAGAAGTTCGGTGTTGCCGTTAGAGTCAACAAGCAGCTGCTCCTTATAGAGGCGATCAACCTCGTCGATAAACATATACAAGCGAGGAAGCAGCTCACGGAAGGTGTTGATAGGCCACTTCTCAAGAGCCTCAGGCATAACGGTGTGGTTGGTATAAGAGATTGCGTTTCTCGCGATATCAAATGCCTCGTTAAAGTCAACACCATGGTCATCGACAAGCAGACGCATAAGCTCTGGTCCGCACATTGCTGGGTGCGTATCGTTAGTGTGGATGCAGACGTGATCTGCAAAGTGATCCCAATCCTCACCGTACTTATCCTTGTAAGCACGAAGAATGGTCTGAAGACCAGCAGAAACAAACAGGTACTCCTGCTTCAAGCGAAGAATGCGTCCGTGCTCGCCAGAGTCATTTGGATACAAAATAGTTGAAATTGCCTCAACGTCAGAGCGGAACTTATTAGCACGTGCATAATCGCCGGCGTTAAAAGCATCAAGATCAAAGTCTTCCTCTGCTGGCTCTGCAGACCAAAGACGCAGCTTATTTACGGTTTTTGCGCCATAGCCAACAATAGGTACATCATATGGAACAGCCCTTACTACCTGGCCACCCTCTTGCGAGAACCAGAAGTTGCCATTCTCGTCCTCATGCCTTACAACGGTGCCACCAAAGCGCACCAGTACGCTGGAATCGTCTTTTCTGACTTCCCATGGATATCCATTTGCCAGCCAGTTATCGGTACGCTCTACCTGGCGTCCATCCTTAATCTCCTGGCGGAAGAGGCCGTAGCGGTATCTCATGCCATTACCAAAGCCAGCCATTCCCTCATGGGCCATAGAATCAAGGAAGCACGCGGCAAGTCTACCCAGACCACCATTGCCAAGGCCAGGGTCTACCTCCTGAGCGGCAAGCTCATGAAGAGAGGTACCCATCTCTTTAAGGCCCTCTGCAACAACGTCGGTAATACCAAGATTGAGCAGGTAATTCTCAAGCAGTGGTCCTAGAAGGAACTCAAGGGAGAAGTAATAGACCTGCTTGTTAGCGTGAATATAGGAGGTTGACTGAATTTCTCGCGCCTTTTCTGCAATGAGGTGAGCAAGAACGTTATAGCGCTCCTGATCAGTGCACTCTCCATAGTATTTGCCAAGAATCTTGATGAACTTATCGCGATACTGCTCTTCAAAATCTTGTTTATCGGTAAAAATGTTTTGTCCGTTATTTACGGCCATGCTTCCCCCTCTTTGGAAGTTCTTTCTCAAACGCTAAAACAATGCCACCAAGTGGAGGAACAGACAGTTCTACCGAATAATCTCTTCCATTCCATGCCACTGGTTTGGTGGAAAGTATCTTAGTATTCACAATACCCGAACCGCCAAATTCTTTTGCGTCGGAATTGAATACTTCTTTCCACACACCTGCAGAAGGCATGCCTAAACGGAATTTCTGATGGGTTGCAACGTCAAAATTGATGAGAATAACCAGGTCCTCGGAAGGCTTTCTTCCGTGACGAACAAACGAGATGATTGATTGCTCATTATTGTCTGCGTCAATCCAATCAAATCCACGGTTGTCGTAGGCATACTGCCAAAGTCCTGGATGATTCTTATAGAAATGATTAAGAGCCTTAATAAATGCCTGCTGATGAGCGTGAGTTGGATACTCCTCAGTCAAGTAATACTCAATACCCTCGTAGTAGCGCCATTCAATAAAC
>JABZHU010000172.1:0-2465 GCA_015258705.1 Atopobium sp.
GTATGTATGAAACCTGTCAGAAGACATGCCAACGAAGGACGCAGTATGGCCATTACACATGACTATGTTGACTATTTAGACGAGCAGATTGATATTGCTCCTGCCGGTAGCCAAGAGGAGCTTCAGGCCGCTCAAACCATTGCTGAAGAAATGAAACTTCACGGGCTTGAGGCAACCATTGAAGAATTTGATGCTAAGTCTATTAAGAGTCTTGGTTATTCAATTTATCTAATCCTCCTCTTCATTGGTGTTATTTTTGCAGGCACTGGTAATGCAGCACTCATTGCTTTTGGTGTTTTGCTTGTTGCTGGCTTTGGCGCACTTACTTGCCTCAAGTACTTTGGTAATGACATTCTTGGTTCATTTGGATCTTCCATCAGAAGCCAGAACGTTGTTGCTAAGCACGAGGCCACTGGTGAGCTTGTCGCAAAGGGTAACCGTCCAATCGTCATCGTTGCTCACTATGACTCCCCACATACAAACTTCCTTGTTGAGTCTCCTGTAGCAAAGTATGTACCACTTGTACAGAGATATGCGCGTTGGTGTGTAGTTGCCGTGTTTGTTGCTACGTTTGTTCAGATTCTTCGTTTCCTTCCTGATCCAGTTCGTGTCCTTTTCTGGATTGTTGGTATTCTTGCAGCTCTTCCACTTGTTGCTCTTTCTGTCGCAACTATTGCAGAGCGTTTTGCACCTTGCACTATTGGCGCAAACAACAACAAGTCTTCAGTTGCAGCGCTTCTTGGTATTCTCGAGAATGTCCGTCCTACTGGTCATCGCCCCGAGGTTGTCCATCATTTTGCAGGAGATGCAGCTGCACTTATCCCAGAGCCTGATGAGGTGGAAGGTGTCCGCCACGGCGAGGAAGTTCTTAATTCACTGGGCATTCTTCCTGAGGATTGCGAAGTAAGCTACGTTGCTTATGACACTACTGGTGCAAGTCAGACTGCATCTCTCGAGGATGTTGCAGAGGCTGTAAATGCAACAACAGAAGAAGAGCAGACTGAGGATGCTTCTGCTGACAACACCGTTGCGTATGATTCTGTTGACGATGAGCTCAATGCAACTATGAAGCAGGTTCACGAGTCCGCTGATGCAGATGCAACGCAGGTACAGCCTGAAGCAACACATGAGCTCCATGCTAAGAACGATTTTGCTCGTCGTGCATCCCTCTTTGATCTTCCTGATCCTTCTGGCGACGCCATTGATCCACTAGCTCCATCTTCCGAGCCAGCTCCTCACTATGTTCCAGCTTCAACATCTGCACCTTCTCCAGAGGCAGAAGACGAAGAGAGCCCATTCGACACCATTTCGGCTGATGAGGGTCTCACAGAGGCACAGGACGCAAAGACTCCTGAGGCAAAGCGTCGCTCCTTTAGACTCTTCGGTCGCAACGACGGTCCATCGGATGACTGGAAGGGCGGTGCAGCACCATCTGCAGAGAATCGTGAAGAGACCGACTCTGAAGATGCGGCCGCTATTTCTGAGGATGATCTTCGTAATGCCGTTCTGTCTCTCTCTGATGACGAACTCATTGCACATGACATTTGGTTTGTTGCGCTTGGAGCATCTGACTTTGATCACGCAGGCATGAGGGAGTTCCTCGCAAAGCACAGAACTGATATTCGCGGCGCTTTTCTCATTAACCTTGATTGTGTTGGCGCTGGTTCACTCTCCATCCTTAAGAATGAGGGAATTGGCAACGTTCGCCGCGCTGACCGTAGAATGACTCGACTCCTTTCTACTATTGCAACTGATCTTCACATTGATGTTGAGCAGAGCGCATTCGATTGGGGAACCACTGACGCAACTCCTGCAATGCAGAATTCAGTTCGTTCTGTTACCTTAATGGGCTTAAACGAGGATGGACTTCCTGCACTCAGCCGTACCGCCGCTGATGTTCGCGAGAACGTTAACGCTGGTCAGTGTGCCGATGCTGCAGCTCTTGTTACTGAGCTTATTAGACGCTCATAGACGAACAAGTCACTAGCTAGAGTAAGTTTTTAAGAAAGGGCAGAGATTTCTGCCCTTTCTTTTTTAGCGCTAAGGCAAGGCTGCTCAACTAAAAGGAGCGTCTTATTTTTGCGACAAATAAGTGGACACATCCAATAAGTACCGATCCTGCTAAGGCGAGTAAAAGGGGAACTGCGTAGGCATTATCTGCTGTTCCAGGAAGATGGGGCTTAGGCGTCACACGAATAGTTTGTGCTTTAGAGTGACTGTCGGTGTGCGAAGCAACTTTCTCACCATCTTTTGAGATGGTTTCGTAGGCAGTAACTTCTTTACCTTCAAGTGAGTCGGTCCTTACAGAAAAAGGAACCGCAGCTTCTCCCGATGAAGTAGGAGCTTTGAAGCGGACAGTTCCGCGAGCGATGGGCTCTGCTGCACCTTCTTGGAGCTGTTTTGTTTCATAGAGCTCTCCGGTAATTTCGTACTCTTCTCCTGGGGTAAGACCCTCGTATTTAATG
>JABZHU010000173.1:0-2456 GCA_015258705.1 Atopobium sp.
CTGAGTAAGCACGTGCTTTCAGACACGACGTTTTGCCGTTGTAACGTCCGTGCTGCCTCTTCAAGGGATGGGTCAATGTTTTTAAGCAGACCCTTAAGCATCATGTAGCACACAGGGAAGAACGACATGGTCTGGACAATAAAAATGCCCCAAAATCCGTAGATGTTGTTGTCAAAAATTCCTAAAAGACCTCGGGTAATCAGGCCTTTCTTGCCAAACATCATAATCATGGAAAGCGAGAGAACAAATGGTGGAGAAACAACAGGAAGCATGGAAACCACGCGGAAAAGGCCTGTCATAAATTTTGTACGAAGCTTTACGTACACTTCAACATAGGCAAAAAGAAGGCCAATAAGCGCTGATAAAATGCCTACCGCAAAACCAACTCTGAGGGTATTGGTAATTGCGCGATCAAACGAAGGCATAGCTAAGATGCGCGTAAATACATCAAACGAAATCCCATTATCGGAGACTACAGAGTCAACCATAAGAATGGCAAGTGGATACAAAATAAAAAGGGTTAAGAAGGCGATAAGAACGACAATGGTCGTTATCAAAATTGGATCGCCAAGGAGCTTTTTTCGCTCAAGTTGAGCGCTCTGGGATTTTGCCATGCTGGTCCTAACTCTGAAACACTAAACCTATACGCAAAGCTCTATGTGGAACTGGGTAGGCAGAGATCTGCCTACCCAGTATAATCTGCCACTCAGATCTTGAGCAACAGCATTGTTTGCTTACTCGCGTTGGTTTTACTCCGTCTTGAAGCGGCTGTCTCCGCCACCAAGAGCTTCCATAACGTCCTTGACATACTGCTCGGTATGCTTCTTAGCATCCTCGAAGTTGTAGTCCATGACATTGTTTGGATCAAGGCCATACTCAGTAGCAATTTCAGGCTGCTTTGCGTTGTCAAGTACCAGGAACTGATAAGAGCCATTCTTCTGAGCAAGGTCAACGCATGCTGGTGAAAGTGCATACTCGATCCAGAGCTTAGCGGCGTTTGGATGTGCAGCGCCCTTGAAGATTGCGGTTGCGCCAACCTCATATGATGCACCAGAGCTTGGAATCTGAAGACCAACATTCTCATGCTCTTGGTCAACAATCTGATAAATGCCGTCGTGGAGCATACCAATTCCGATGGTGCACTCGCCTGTTCCGATAGCCTTGGAAGGACCAGAACCACTCTTGGTGTACTGAGCAATGTTCTTATCAAGGTCAACAAGATACTGAATGCCCTGATCGTGACCGTACTTCTGAATAACGGTGTTGATGATCAGCTTTGCAGTACCGGCAGTGTTGTAGTTAGAAGACCAAATAAGACCCTTATATTTAGGATCGATAAGATCTTTGTAATCCTGGGGAACATCAAGCTTAAGGCGCCCAAGCTCTTCCTTATCGTACAGAATGCCCAGGATGCCCTTATAAATTCCGTACCAGTCCTTATTTGTACTCTTGAACTTGTCGGAAATAAGGTGAGACGCATTCTTTGGCTCGTACTGCTCAAGAAGACCCTTTGAGGAGGAGACATTGTAAGGATCAGTTGTTCCGCCAAACCATACATCTGCTGATGGATGACCGTTCTCTTCCTCAATCTTTGCAGCAACTTCTCCGGTTGAGAGACGCTGTGCCTGAACATCAATGCCATACAGACTCTTGAAATTAGCGCAAACTGCGTTTAGATACTCTTCCTCACAAGAGCCGTAAACAATCAGCTTACCCTCTTCTTTTGCTGCCTTTACCAGCTCTTCTGGTGCTCCAACCGCGTCTGTAGAGTTGGTGTCAGATTCTTTTTTATCGCCAGCATCAGAATCGGACTTTTTGCAGGCAGTGATGCCTAGGCCTGCTACAACTGCACTGACTCCAAAAAAGTTACGACGAGTAAGGTTTGACATAAGAACTCTTTTCTCTCCTTGTGGTCACCCACAGCTCCAATGAAAAGAACATACTCCTGTGTAAATCGTACTCAAACTTTTTCGAAAATATTTCAACTATTCGATAAGTGGCTGATATTGGCGGCTATCGGTATGTTTTTGCATATCTAAGCAAAAAGGCCAGGGACAAAATCCCTGGCCTTGAACATTTGGTGGAGAATAGGGGGATCGAACCCCTGACCTCAGGCTTGCAAAGCCCGCGCTCTCCCAGCTGAGCTAATTCCCCGTACTGACTTCTGGTTGGGCCCAGAAGGTTTTAATAATCACCCCAACGGCGACTCGGCTAACGTTGGGGTGACTATTGTCACATAAAGTGGTGGGCCTGACAAGGTTTGAACTTGTGACCTCCCGGTTATCAGCCGGACGCTCTGACCAACTGAGCTACAGGCCCAACGCAGGAAGCAATGATACAACGCAGTTTTCCCACGGTCAACACTTTTCTTGATTTGTTTTAAGAATACCCAATAATGGGTACAATTATCGCGCAAAAGTAGGGGACATGCTTTTAAAAAATCCTCTTGCTAAGCA
>JABZHU010000040.1:0-10369 GCA_015258705.1 Atopobium sp.
GCAACAACTTCCGACGACGGCGTAGTACCTGTTGCTGACGTCGACGCCTTTGTTGAGCAGCTCAAAAACGCTGGTATCAACGTTGACTATCAGCGCGACTCCGGCGACAACCACAACTGGAAGTACTGGTCCAGGGTTGCTCCAACTGCATACGCTTGGGCACTCGACCAGTTCAAGAGCGCTGACAGCAAGTAAGCGCTGACGGCGCTCCAAGCGGCGGGGTCGTGCGGGCCCAGGGCGAGCCGCGTGTGCGCCGAGTTTCTCGCCAGAAAAGACCGCGGATATGCGCGTAACAACACTGTCCGCGGTTACTTTTTTGCCGAAACTGAAGTATTATCAGCGTAGATAACTTGCGCAGCTTGGCGGTGCTACTCAAGCGCCGATTGCGGCGCCGCAAACCGAGGAGCGACTATGCCCAGCATCTACACCGTCACGCTCAACCCCGCTCTGGACAAGACCGTCCAGGTGCCAAATTTTGCCGTTGACCAGGTGAATCGCATCACGTGGCTCAGGCAGGACGCGGGCGGCAAGGGCATTAACGTCTCCAAGGTTATCGCTAAACTGGGCGGAGAGTCTACCGCTATCGCTGTTCTTGCAGGTCAAACCGGCAAGTGGATCGCTGACACACTTGGCGAGAATAACATCAAAGTCCAGGCGATTTCCGTTCCTGGTGAGACGCGCACCAACCTGAAGGTCGTTGATACTGAGGGCGGCACCAATACCGACATCAACGAGCCCGGGCCCGAGGTCACCGACACCATGCTTGACCAGGCGCTTACTGACGTGATTGCCAAGACTTCCGCCGGCGACATTGTGGTTCTTTCCGGAAGCCTCCCCCGCGGAGCTGCCGCTGATACGTATGGCCGCTGGACTCGTGCTCTGCGCGACGCCGGGTTGAAGGTATACCTGGACGCTGACGGCGCAGCCCTCTCAGCTGGCCTCGAGCAGAAGCCGTACTTTACCAAGCCAAACGATCACGAACTCTCCGCCATGCTTGGCCGCGAGCTGACCGACGTGGACGCGATTGCCGCTGCCGCGTCCGAAATTGTTGCTGGTGGCATCGACACGGTCTGCGTTTCCATGGGCGGCAACGGCGCCGTTTACGCCACGGCCGACGAGGTTTGGTATGCAGGTCCAGTAAAAGTCCAGGTAGGAAGCACTGTCGGTGCCGGCGACTCCGTTGTGGCGGCGCTTGCCTTTGCGGATGCACAGGGTCTCTCGACAGAAGACGCGCTGCGACTGGCCATGGCCACGGGCGCCGCAAACGTCATGGAGAGCGGAACTCAGGCGGCGGAGCGCTCGGTTGTGGATTCGCTTATCGAGAAAGTGCAGCTCACGCGCCTGCGCTAACGTTCGGAGCGCGAGCGCGCGGGGTTTCTCGCCAGGTGCGCTTGTCTAGCAATGTGCGCCTAAAAAGTGCAAAGAATCTGTATTTGAGGCACAGATTCTTTACAGAAATCAGGCAAATCCACAGATTCTTTTGCATTTTTAGGCAAAATTTACAGATTCTTTGACAAAATCAGGCGCGTGAAAGATAGGCGCTTTGACCCTAAATTTTGAGCCTGAAAACTACATCACGTCTGAGTAAAACAGCTCAGACATGGCGAGAAAATCAGGCAAAACCACTCAGACATGGAGCACTTTTCCGGCAAATCGTTCAGACATGACGAGAAAATCAGGCGCGCATAACGTCGCGGGCATAACGTCTCGCTCGTAGCGCCGTCGTGCAAAACGCTCGCGACCTTTCCGCAGTTACTCGGAAGCGCCTTCGACTTTTCTGCGGTTACATTCAAGTTTCCAGCCAACCATCCAGCCAACTGCAAGAACGTAATTCTCGATAGCACCAACCAAATTTACCGACTCGTGAGCGTTCAAAAAATGGATGAAGTGATTGGTTCCAATTCCAATGCCACCCAGAATCAGCGCGAGCAAAATCGCACGTAGATAGACCCAATCGTAGTGGAAGCAAGTGGTGACCAAAATGATGAGTACCGCGAGATTCCAAAAACCAATCTCTCGCTGCCATCCGGTTGAAATGCCATAAGCAGCGTTGCTTCCCATGTACTCGGGGGCGACGATCTGCAGAATTGCCGCACCGGTCATCGCGACGATGACCAGCACAAACATTACCTTCAAAAACTTGTTCATTGGCGTCTTCAAAACAAACTCTTTTCGTATCAATCTTCGCTTTGTGTTCAGGGCATACGTTTGTAGATTTTTGGAGCTCGATTAATCCAAAAGTCTACCAATTATGTGTCGAGAAGAACGATTTTAATCCAAAACCCACCTAATTATGTGCCTTTCAGCACATAATTACCCTGCTTTTGGATCAGGTGGACACATAATTACCCGGGTTTTTGATCAATCGACCCTGAAAAATCTACGAAGCGGGCCCACGGCACGCATCGACCTGCATCAGCGCAGGCCACACGTGCATCAGCACAAGCCACGCGAGTACCTGCCGCCCTCACTCTACTCGATAAAACTTTTAATCTCTTCGAGACGCTCAAGTGCGACTTGGCGACCTGTCAGGTACAGAGACAGCAGGGCTTCACCGGACTTCTCGTTAACTTTAACTTCAACTGGCTCAGGAGGTAGAAGCACCAAAACTCTACCCTCTTCTTCCAGCTCAAAGAGCTGTTTGCGCTGATCCATGTAGCGCTCGGCGCGAGAAGCCAATGCGGCTTCAAAGTATGGATACGCGGAGTAGAGCTGCGAGCGGATAGCGATCTGCTCGTTAACGTCGGTTTTTACGAAATCCCTATCCTGCGTGATAATGACCAGCGCTTTCTTTGCCGGCTTGTGGTCGGGAATGTCAACCGCGCGTTCCGCTTTACCGTCGGGCAGACCAAGCGCGGCCGCAAACGGAATTGAATCGGTTGTTCCGCCGTCCAAATAACGATGTCCATCCAGCTCAACCATGCGAGAAACTGTTGGCATCGACGCGGACGCTCGGACCATGGTCACGTCTTCCGGAAACTTTTTTACGTGCAGATACGCCGGCGTGCCAAACGTAACGTCGGACGCCACCGCGTACATCTGCATGGGATTTTGATTGAACGCCTCGTTATCGCAGGGGTCCAAATGGTTTTGGATCTCATCGAACATAAAATCCGCACCCGCAATGTCGCCAGTAGTAATCAGTGAGCGGAGCGAAAGAAAGCGAGGGTCGTCCCTAAAAGCCAGCATAATGCGCATGGCGCGGCCCATCTGCTTGGACCTGAAGCTCACGGCGTTGATAGCACCCGCGGAAACTCCCCACACACTCTCAAAGTTAGTGACGCCCTTCTCGCGAAGCACATCAAGGATTCCAGCAGTAAAAATGCCTCGATAGCTGCCGCCTTCTAACACAAGCGCAGTTGAAGATGGGTGTGCGGGTCCCTGTTCCACGTCGCAATTCTGCGAGAATTTCTGCTGCTGATCTTCCATAACAACCTCCGAACTTTATTATTCAGAGTGTACCCAATTTCTGCTGGCGCGGGTTTCTCGTCTTGCCGCAAAAAAGCGCCTGGGGTCAGGCGCTTTAATGATGCAATATGTGTGCTACGCGTAGCAAAGCTGCGGGTTCTTTTTACTTGCGAACCTTACGAGAAGCAGCAACAAAACCAAGACCGCTTACTGCAAGAACAGAAGCTGGAACTGCAACATCTCCGATACCAGTTGCGGGAAGTACGGACTTCTTCGCTGGTGTTGGTGCAGGGGCTGGAGCAGGCTCTGGCTCTGGAGCTGGAGCTGGAGTTGGATCGGGGGTTGGAGTTGGAGTTGGATCGGGGCTAGGTGCAGGAGTTGGATCTGGATTAGGTGTTGGAGCTGGAATGCGAACAAACTCAACGTTAATAACCTCATCAAACTCCATTGCTGGAACCCAGTGGCCCTTAACGGTAACAGTGCCATCACCGTTATCAATGATGGTCTCACCGTCAGCATTACCTACCCTAAATCCCTCTGGGATTGGGTTAGTGATATCAGGAAGGAAGTATGCATCTTCAGGAG
Source organism: Atopobium sp. (assembly GCA_015258705.1). Classification (GTDB taxonomy): domain Bacteria; phylum Actinomycetota; class Coriobacteriia; order Coriobacteriales; family Atopobiaceae; genus Lancefieldella. The sequence goes on from JABZHU010000040.1 coordinate 3,994, forward strand.
CATATGGGTTAACTGTTGGGTCTGTGAGTTGCTCTCTGGTTGGTGTAGGAATAGGAGTTATGCCAGTAGTAGCAGTAGCACCAGTGGTACTTGTAGGAGCAGGCGTTGTGCCCTCTGCCAACGCAGATGCTGGAGCAAGTGCCAGTGCGGCTACAAGAGCAGACGAAGCGATACATACCTTTAAGTTCTTCATGTGGCTTTTGCGCAAATTTTTATGCACCAGACGTATGACCAGATGCACAAGAATTTTTAGCGCATTCCTTTCTGATATGGATTATTTAGTTTCTCCGTAAGCAGATACTATCATATACATACTGTACAAATGTCGCCTCCGGTCGACATATTCCGCGAACGTACAAAAATTTTAAATGACTTTTAAAACTATTTTTCCAAAATTTGATAACATTTCTGCAGATAAACTATTACGCAACTCAGAGTTGACAAATTTCCAACTCAACTTGGTGGTGTGCAATCAAGGCAATTTTTAGAGTAATAGCCATCACATGTGAATCCCACCACATCACCAACAGAAAGGAATAGCCGTGTTACTGAGCGAGAAAATCATGAGCCTCAGAAAGCGTAATGGTTGTTCACAAGAAGAGCTTGCACAACAGCTTGGCGTTTCGAGGCAGTCAGTTTCTAAATGGGAGTCTATGGCTTCCATGCCTGATATTCAAAAGATTATGGCTATGAGCGAGCTCTTTGGCGTTTCCACAGACTACCTGCTCAAAGACGAGCTTGAAGAGCTTCCAGCCACTGCCATCGCTGTTGATTATGCGGCCTCTTCGGGGCAGGTTGACTCTTCGGATCCCGCTGCCGCAAGCACCGTAGGCAGCACCACGGACAGCACTGACGGCGGCACCGTTGGCGAATCTTCCACTGACAACGCATCTACCAGCAAAACTGTGGCACCGAAGCTCAGCGTTTCTCTCGACACAGCCACCGAATACCTGGATGCAATCGCACGAACTTCTCGCCCCACGGCAGGTGCAATTACCCTCTTTATCCTGGGGCCCGCGCTTCTTGTCTCGCTTGCAACATACAGCGAAGACGCGCTTTACTTTGATCCGATGCACATTTCTCCAGATGCGATGGGTATCGCAGGCATTTGCATCATGATGCTCTTCATTGCTGCGGGCGTTGGCCTGCTGATTCTCCAGGACATGAAGCTCGCGAAGTTTAAGCAGCTCAAGGAGGCCTCTCTCGAGCTCCAGTACGGTGTCGAAGCCGCCGTTCGTAGACGCGCCGAGTCAACCGAATCGTTGCGCTACATGCAACAAGCCGCCGGCGTCTGCCTTACCATCCTGAGCGCAATCCCCTTCCTTATTGCCTCGTACTATGGGACTGGCCTCATCTTTGCCCTTGGCTTCTTCGTGGCAGCAATTCTGGTTTCTCTTGGCGTTTACCTGCTGGTTTACTCGGGAATCATCAGAGATGGCTATAGGGTTCTTCTCCAGGAAGGCGATTTCTCTCACGACGAGAAAAGCAACAAGAGAGACTCCAAATCCGCAGCATTGAAGTACAGGCCAATTGCCAGGGCGTATTTTGGCACCATTACCTTGCTGTACGTGGGCTATAGCTTCATCACCAAGGACTGGAAAAGTTCCTGGATTATCTGGCCTGTTTCCGCGCTCCTCTACCACATCATCATCAGCATCCTGAACGCTCTGAAGAAAAAGTAAGCGCGACCGTCAGATCGCGATCGCTCGGACGCACGGCAGACACGCAGGTCGGAGGCGCTGGTCAGGTGCGACTCGCAAGAGCTCGGTCTTCTCGACAGGCCGAGCTCTTTGCGTATAGCTTGGCGAAGGTTCCTTTGAGCCTGAAAACTGCATCATGTCTGAGTAAATTTACTCAGACATGATGAGAAAAACCGGCAAAACCACTCAGATATGGTGCACTTTTCCGGCAAATCGTTCAGCCTTAGCGAGAAAATCAGGTTCCATGAGAGCGCTCATGGAAGGGTAACCTTAGGCACGCTTTAAAGTCTGCCTGAAAAGTACAAAGAATCTGTGTTTGGGACACAGATTCTTTGTAGAAATTAGGCAGAATCCACCGATTCTTTTACGTTTTCAGGCAAAAGTTACAGATTCTTTGCAGAAATAAGGCGCAGCTACAAGGTCCAAAATCAGTTGCAACTTTATCCGCGACGAGATGCCTGATACTTCTCGAAAGCAGCCTTATATTTCTGCTCCTCTTTCTTGAATATGGCGTTGAAAATCAAAGTGGTTACCAGAAGAATGACCAGGTACAGCGCAGTAAACGACATCCAAGCCTGAGCCATATTTGGCACCCATCCTCCAATGAGCGCCATCGCTACAAGCGTTGGGAACAGGCAAACGTTGAAGCCAAGAAACCTGTGAAGGTAGCTGAGCTTAGTAATCAGAGGCTGATAGTTGAACCAAATCTGCTGGTAAACCCCCGACAGGACGCCGGCGGCAATCAGCGTAAGAAGTATGATGTTATTTTGCCTGTCACCATAATTGATTGCCAGCGCAATGACGCCATACACAAGCGAGATGCCGGTGAAGCATATCGCGCCACCTGAAATACCTTTGCACATGATTTGACCTACTGTTTTATTGAGTCCCTCATCAAATTCTTGCTGAGTCTCTCGCTCAATTCCTTGCCAGTTTTGTGATTCGTTGCGTTCCATAATGTTCCCTTCTCTGGGATAAAACTGCTGTTAAAGTGTGGTTCGAGTGGTGTTTGGCGCTCGGCACCGGGAGCGATGCGCGAGAAAATCCGCTGGCCCTTACACAATTCCGATACGTCGTTTGATTTCCGCAGCGTACTTTCTTGAAGCAACAAGGGGTTTCTCGCCAAGCGACAGCAACATGCGGCCGGAACCTGCGGGTTTGATGCCCGTAACCTGATCCAAATTGACCAGTTCCTGTCGAGAAGTGCGCACAAACGCCGTGTCTTTGAGCGCGTCCTCGAGCTCGGTCAAGCGACTAGAACTTTCCAGCGTCTCGCCGTTTACCAGGTGAATCAGAGTCACGTTTCCGTCCGTTTGGATCCATGATACATCCGCGAGAAGAACGACGCGCCTGTTGATAGTACCGGGAACGTATCCAGTCATCTTTCCGTCAACCATTTGGAGCTGACGGACAATTCCCGAAACGCGCGGGTCATCGGGGCCGCTCAAGATGGTCACTTCGATTTGCGCGCGACCCTTTTCTTCAACTACACGAATTTCCATGACACTTCCAAACAACTTACTTGACCTAACGTTTTGTTTTCTTGCTGTAGCAGAACTGTGTCCGCTTGCCTCCTTGCCTTAAGGCATCTTTAGAATAACGGTTGCATCTCTTATGTGGGATCTCGTGTCACTCAAATGCACTAACTGGCATGTGAAGTGCACTCTTTGCGCTTCGGGCGCCGTTCTTGCGCTTGAACGGCGCTTTGCGCGCGCCCGAACTCGCGAGTGCACGCGCTCACAAGCGTGCACGCTTACAAACGTCTACACAAAAAGCCGCCCTCAAAATGAGAGCGGCTTGAAGTTACCGTGCGCTATGCCTGCGAGCGTCTCAACCTCGCTGCAGCTTAGTTCCTAGCTGCGTGAAGCTTGAGCGTACCCAGTGCAAAGAGAACTGCTGCGCCGCCTGCAACAGCAAACATAAGCGTGTTCTGCAGCGCGTCATCACCAGTGTAAGGAGTACGGGACTTGCGAGGTTTAGGGACAACAGGGTTAGTAGTGGTGTTGGTATCTGTGTCAATCAGACCGTCGCTGACGTGAGCGGTGTTTACAACCGTGACGTCCTTCTCGCCCTTGTTGACCTTGACCTGGAAGGTTACGGTGAGCGTGTCGCCTGAAGCAACATTCTGAGTCCAAGTTACGGTGCGCGTAGCTGGGTCGTAGGTGCCGCCGTTATCAGCGGAGCCATCAACGTAAGTTGTGTGCTCTGGGATGACATCGGTGATGGTGACATCGCGAGCGGTGTTGGTGGTGTTGGTGTAGGTAACGGAGTACGTAAGCACCTGACCAGCAGTTACCTTGTTGCCGTCGATGGAGTTACCCTGACCGTCCAGAACGTCCTTCTTTGGCTGAGGCAGAACTACCCAAACGCCAATGAAGTGAGCGTTCTTGTGGTCAATGACCTCAGAATCGTGATCGTAACCGATGAACACCCAAGTTCCATCTGGAGTTTCAACACGAGTGACGCCGCCAAGTGGCTGATCAGGGGTAACGGTAGTGCCGTTAGGAATTCTGGTCTGCTTACCAGGAAGCAGGTCCAGAACCTCCTGAGGAAGCTCCCTGTTAGGAGTGCCGCTGACAAACTCATGGGTCTTCTCGTACAGAAGCTCAGTAGTTACCTTGTTGGAGTGAGCAACGTTTCCGTCGACAACCTGTGTGAGCTCGTTATCAATGTTGGAGCCGTCTGTCTCTACCTTGCTGTTAGTAACAGTCTTATAGGTAATAACAAACTTCTTGCCGCCATTTGCCTTGGTGAGCAGGTGGTCCTTGATGTTGACGGTAACCTTCTGGCCGTCAACAGCAACGGTATAGTCAGTGCCTTCGGTCAGGGTCTGACCGTCAAAGCTTACGGTGAGACTCTGGAAATCAAGGCGCTCGTCAAAGGTGTCAACCATGCTCATCGACTTAATCTTGCCGATGGTATCAATGCCCTGCTTTGGCAGCGTAAAGGTGCCGGTATAGGTAATGGTTTCTCCGGCCTTAGCAGGAGCCTGCTCTGGATCAACGGCCTTTACTGGAGCTGGAGTAATTGCTTCAGTGTACACACCAAAAAGGCTGCCGCTGGTAGCCGCGCTGGTGGACTCAAACGTCATGCTGCTTGACTTGGACTTAACAGCAAAACCTGCAAGGTTCTTCTCCTGGTCAGGACCAGAGGTACCACGAACAGGATTCCAGGTAATATTGTTGCCGCTGGTGCTCTCAACAAGAATGTTCCTGTTATTCATAACAATGCTATCGATGGTGCTATTAGCGTTAATGAGCGAGAAAGTCTCGTTTGCACCAGTGTCACCGACAACGTCAATATCGCTTGGCTGCATAACAAGCTTGAGGTCACAAGGGGTGCCATCAGTGTACTTCAGCTCTACAGTCACGTTTGCGCTGATTGCATAGGACCTAAACATATCAGCGGTGTAGCTGGGGTGATTTACGTCAATGTAGTCCATAATCTGGAAGGACTTAGTTCCCCAATTCTCATCAACAGTCAGGAATGCAACATCGGTCTTATTGGGATTGTTGTAATCTGCGTTGGCATTCTTGAGGGTAAGGTCCAGCGAGTTAACGGTGACATAAACGTCAACAGACTTGCCGTCAACAGTGCCAGCATTAGAGAACTTCAGCGAGAGAGGTTGAGCATACTGCTGGTTAGAGCCGTCCTTAGTTGGCTGAACAACAAAAGCGGTTGAAGGAAGATTGCCTGTATCTGAAGCAGGAATCTCTATGCGCTTAACGCCAGCTCCCTGCGAGAGAACAGTCATGTTGTCCCTGGTCAGCGTGAACTGGTAAATGTTGATCTGGGTAAGATCACTATCGTCTTTCTGGCGATCAAGTGCCTGAGCTGTATTAATAGACATAAACAGGCATGCCACAACCATGGTAAGAAAGACTGAGATTCTTTTAAGAAAACCCTTTTTCATGATGGCCCCTCAAAAAGATGTGCATATTACAGCTACATTTTCTTACAAATTGATAGTCAAAACTTAAGAGAAATTAGTATTCACATAAAAAGTGAATTTGGCTGATGAATAGTATAGTTTGTATGGACAATACTATTTTAAAAATAGTTCAAATTTTTGTGTTTATCCCGCATCTGCTGCGGATGAACATGAATTCAGCCGTAGCGCTTCAAGACGCCGCAGTCAGTCCGCAGCCTCGGTCCGCGCGCCTCTGTCCACTCGCCTTAGTTTGCTCCGCCAGGGCGAGAAGGTCTACCCGCCTGATACTTATTTAGATCTTGAACTTTCTCTGTCCTAGAGCAAATCCACGCAACGGTATAGCCAATGCAGCCGATAAACAGGCAGGTTAAGCCCAACATAAGCATTTTCTCGCCAACGCCAAAGTTAATTTCATATTGAATTTTGAGCGCCAGCGGAGGATCTTGCAGAGGAAGTCCAGCCTTAGCAAACAGGTAGTATGCACCCATGAGAGCGCTTAAAATGCCAGAAATCAAAAAGCCCTGTGAAAGGTTCTTGATAATTTGAGCCGCTTTATTCATGTCGCATCATCTCCTTATGTGACTATAGTAAAACAAAACGACGAGAAGCCCAAAAAGAGAGCCAGCGTATGAACTGCCTCCCATTTCTTGGACACGAGAAATAGGAGTCAGTTCAAAACACACCTATGACAGATAATCTGTCAAAAAGACGTATACATTACGCTGAAAATACCTCAAACGTGCAG
>JABZHU010000174.1:0-2428 GCA_015258705.1 Atopobium sp.
AACCAAAGTAACGTCAGGAAAATCCAGACCCTTTGCAATCATCTGCGTACCAATGAGCACCGCTCCAGGCGTTGCATCAAAAAGCTCAAGAAGACGCTGATGTTCGCCCTTTTTGGACGTGGTATCGGCGTCCATACGAATAATTGGCGCATCGCTGCCCAGCAAAAGTTTGAGCTCATCTTCTACACGCTGTGTTCCCACACCATATGCACCCATATAACGGCTGCCGCAGTTTGGACATTTGCTGGAAGGGTTAGGATACGCATGCTGAGACCACTGTCTGCCACAACTGTGACAAACCAGAGAATGCGTGCGCTCATGGTACGTGAGAGACGTCGAGCAATGCGGACACTCGGGCACACAGCCACACTCACGGCACATCAAAAAATTTGCAAATCCACGCCGATTGAGAAGCAGAACGCTTTTCTCGCCACGCTCTGTTGTCTCCTGCAAAGCCTCAGCAAGAGCTGCCGAGAAGACCGATCTGCCTCCGTTTTTGAACTGGGAAGCCATATCAACTACCTGGACCTGCGGAAGAACCGCCACACCAGGCCTCTCGGTCATGGCAACACGCGTCCATTGAGTGCCACGCCAGCTACCTTGAGCCGTTCGATATAAGCTCTCAAGCGAAGGTGTTGCAGAACCAAGCACCAGCGCAGCACCACGAAGACGGGCCATCTGAGCAGCAACTTCTCTTGCGTGATAGCGTGGGAGCGAATCTTGCTTGTAAGAAGCCTCGTGTTCCTCGTCAATGATGTACAGTCCGGGGTTTTGGATGGGCGCAAACAGAGCAGATCGTGCACCTACTACCACGCGAGCCCTACCCTGCCTGATTAAATCCCACTGATCAAAGCGCTCACCAATTGAAAGCTTTGAGTGAAGAACGGCCACCTGCTCACCAAAACGTGAACGGAATCGGCCTACTGTTTGTGCGGTAAGAGAAATCTCAGGGACAAGCACCACAGCACCCTTGCCAGCCGCTAAGGTCTTTTCAATAGCAGAGAGATACACCTCGGTTTTACCTGAGCCCGTTACACCATCAATAAGCACAACATCGCCCTGAGCGGCAGTTTGTGCAGTCTCGATTGCTGCAAGAGCAGACTCTTGCCCCTCAGTAAGTTGCTGAGGACGAGGTGCTACGCCACTTGAAAGCGTGGTTCCCAGACCCTCCTGGCTTCCACGAATTTGTCGCTGTGTGCGAATCTCGACGACACCCTTTTTCTGCAGTGCAGTAACCGCACTGCGAGCTCCTGGAATGGTGACCGAGAGCTCGGATAACCTCATGGCACCTTGCACCAGAGCCTCAAGCACCGATCGCTGCTTGCTTGCATTTGCCGCAGGCGTAAAGTCAGCCGCCTTTTCTGTCAGCTCAACCCATCGCTCATCAACAGGACCGGACTTCTCACAAACAAGCTGCCAGGGAGATTCTGTATCTTTTCTGGTGACTTTAACCTTTTGGCCAGGCGCTAAAAATGGATGCAAGGCGTCTGCATAACTGCAGGCATACTCTTTGCTCATCCATTCTGCTACCTGCGCAGATTGCTCATCAAACGCTGAATCTGCTAGGACTTGTGTTATCGGAAGAACGCGAGAAACATCTAAACCTGAAGACACACGGTTTGAAACACCCACAACGTAGCCAACGACTTGCCTATGAGAAAACGGCACCAAGACCGTTGTTCCTACAACCGCAGTCTCTTCCAAAGATTCTGGAATGGCGTAGTCAAACGTGCCGGAGAGAGCACGAGTTGGTATGTCTAAAACAACATGTGCAAAAGGCACGTTCTTGCCTCCTTAAAGCCGTGGTTGATGGTTTACATCAAATGTGTAACGAGCAACATGAGGCTGACCAGCCTCTTCAACCTCAACACAAACAAATGCGCACTTAACCTTAGTAAATCCGCGTTGCATCAAAACGTAGGCGTAGAAGTTTGCCTGCATTTGATGATGCTCGTAAATCTGAGCGGCACTTAGGCCCTTATCGCCTGTTTTATAGTCAACTACCAGCGCATCTTTGCTTCCCTTATTATAAGCGAGAAGATCGATGGCTCCTTCTACATAGTTCCCATATTTAGAATCAACCTGTAGCGTAAAGGGAGACTCCGCAATAACCACATCATGAGCTAAAGCTTCTTGCCTTATTTCAGAGTTACTCCAAAGTTCAAGTGCTTGTTTGACTCTGGATACCGCGCGCTGAGGAACGCTATTCTTCAAGCACAATCTATCAATAGTTTGTTCATCAACCTTAGACTGAGTCTCAACCATAATCTGAGCAAGCTCATGGAAAGCTGAGCCTAAACTGGTTGGATCAACTCCATCATCAACTAATGTACCAGCCAAAACTGTAGAAGTCTCAGTTGCTGGTTGAGGGTTATCTGCATCATATTCCAGGCTTTGTGCCTGACGCTCTTCCTCAAGTGCCTTGTTA
>JABZHU010000175.1:0-2391 GCA_015258705.1 Atopobium sp.
CATAAACGGCCATGGCTGAGCAATAGTTTTTGACTCATGAATCTCATATTTTTCTACCGAGAAATACTTGCAACTCATAAGCTCAGTTTTGCCGTCAATTTCTGGAGCTGTGATTTCTCCAGATGTTGGAGCTTCCTGTGCATAATCGATGACTTCAAGACTCTGTGCTAGATGCAAGTCACGAGGTTTACCGTCATCACCTAAACGGTCATAGTCGTAGACGCGATACGTAACATCGGAGCTCTGCTGAGTTTCAAGAATAAGCGTGCCCGTTCTAATGGCGTGAACGGTTCCAGGATCAATCCTAAAGAAATCTCCAGCCTTGATAGGAACGTAATTGAGCAGTTCAGTCCACTTTCCCTGCTCAACCATGGCTGCAAACTCTTCTTTTGAGGAGGCATTTTGTCCTACAACAATATCGCCATTCTCTTTTGCATCAAGAATATACCAGCACTCAGACTTTCCCAGAGAACCATTCTCGTGTTCTGCTGCGTACATATCATCTGGATGAACCTGAACAGAGAGATCATCTTTTGCATCAAGAATTTTAATAAGAAGCGGAAAACGGTCTCCTCCTGCATTACCAAAAAGCTCTCGATGCGTTGACCAAAGCTCCGAAAGAGTTTTGCCAGCATATGTACCAGAGGCAACTTCACAGTCTCCGCTAGGATGTGCACTGATCGCCCAGCACTCTCCTACTGAGCCTTCGGGGATATCATAGCCATACTCTTCAGCAAGTCTTCTTCCGCCCCAAATCTTATTGTGAAAAAGAGGCTTTAAAAAGATAAGGTCGTTATATGACCCGTCTGTGTTTTTATCTAAATCTAGCATCGTAGCTCCTTATATGCAGTGCATACATGCTTTTCTAATAGCTAACAACTCTATAGTCTAACGGATTCTAATAACCTCAACACTAACTCATTTAGCTGCTTTTGACGGGGTTTCTCGCTAACAAAAAAGGCTCAGCTAAAAGCTGAGCCTTTGCAGTCAACGAACTAAGTGAACTTAGAACATAACGTTGAAGGAATCCATGCTGTAGTCAGAACCATAAAGAGCAAGGATGGTACCACGAACAGTTGCGGATGCGTCCATCTTTACACCTGGGTCAAAGAATGCAAAGCCCTTGGTAGTTGCGTTAGGAGCTGCGTTAACAAACAAGCTCAGCTCATCCTTGCCAATAGCGGTGTCGGTGGTCTGAATGAAGATGTTGGTATCGGTCTTGTTAACGACCTCAACCAGATAGCCGTTGGAGTTCTCAAAGTCAACACCAATGCCGGTAACGGTAACGGTAATCTTATCGGTGTCAATAAGAACCTCAGTCTTATCGCCAGTCTTCTTAATATCATCAACGTACTTCTGAACGTTGGTAACCTGCTCTGAAGTGTTGTGCTTGTCCATCAGAGTTTGATAGAGCTGCTGAGAGTCAGAGTCACCAGCACGAGTATCTGAAGGCTTGGTTGCGGTATTTGCATCAGGTGCAGTCTGCTGCTGTTGCTGCTGCTGACCACCGCCAGTAGTGGTTCCTGGATCAGCAAGATTTGGAATAAGATTGCAGCCAGCAAGTGCAAGAACGGCAGAAGCGGATGCTGCTACGAGGCCGAGCTTATTAAACTTCATAAAGGTCTCCTTTGGGTGATTTATACCTTATAAGAGGATAACGGAAATAAGTAGATATTGTCAATTTTTATGCACAGATGAGCATCTAATGTTCTTCAACTAAGGCTTTAATGCCACCTTGCGTAAACATTACTGCTGAATTTATGTGACCGTCAGCCTCTTCACGAGTCTCATCATTTTTAAGAATGTTGACAATGGTGGTCATTTCAGTTTGAGCAAGCCAGGTAATAATAAACTCATCATAGGGTTTAACCTGTGCAACGTTAGGATAAAGAATGGCTCTGATGGTTGCAGAGATAACCTCAGTCAATTCTTCAAAGAAATGGACAACATGCGGGTTTTCTCGGTTGTTCACAAGAATCTGCACCACGTACCTATTGCCGTACAGAAGGTCTAAGAATTTCTCGAGTGTTTCTTTATTACCCAAAGGAGTGTCTTCAAGATCTCTTTCCTCAGAGACCAGCAGATGATCTTTGTAATCCTCGAGAATCTGAATTGCGCCTTCAGTGACAGGGATCAAAACATTCTTAAAGAGGTCCTCTTTATTCTCAAAGAAGAAATAAAGAGCGCCTGTTGTAACACCTACATGTGCACAAATCTGTCTCAGTGAAGCTTTATCGTATCCCTGTAAAGCAAACTCTTGCTCTGCGGATTTAAGAAGCCTGTGACGTGTGTCACAACTTTCTGTTTGTGGTCGCCTCGACATTGCTGCCGCTCCTTTATAAATGTTTTAAATCCCCTTGTAATAAGGAGATTCCCCCAAATCAATACTAC
>JABZHU010000041.1:0-10160 GCA_015258705.1 Atopobium sp.
TACTTATTAGCTCTTGCAGTTTATTACTTCATTTTCTTACGGAGACCAAGTGCAACAAGAGTAGTGCCAGCTGCTGCGATAACACCTGCTACAGAGCTTGCGTCACCTGTATTAGGCAGAGCGCTCTTCTCGCGCCTTGGTGCAGGAGTTTGGGTTGCATCAGAGGCAGGCACAACTGGAGTAGGCTCTGGTTCTGGCTGAGGCTCAGGTTCTGGCTCTGGCTCTGGTTCAGGATTTGGCGACCAAAGCGGAGCAAAAAAGTAATAGTAAGTTGTAGTGTCATCACGAAGGTCGTCGGTAACGGACCACGTGGTAATATCAGCAAAATTCACGTGGACAAATCCGTTAGCATCAACGGTGTAAGGCATTGACTGGTCAGGAGTTGCGTTATCCCTTTGATTACCGAGAAGTGTTTCTGACGAATATCCTACCAGCGTGTAACCGTCTCGCTGAATATTTCCATCAAAAGTAAAACTCTTATGATCGTCTGAAATCGTCGCAGGGATATAGGCATTTCCGTTGTATTGAGTGCCGTATGCGCCGACAACAAGATTAATCCTAATATTCCAACCAACTTCAGGATCATAATAACGAACAATAGTTGCACCATTGTCATCTGTTGAGGTGGTGCTGGCAGCAGCCTCAGTTGAAGTGGTTGTCTCAGTTGTCGCAGTCGTCTCAGCTGCGGTGACTGCTTCAGTTGTAGCGGACGACTCGGTCGAGACGGTTGTCTCAACTGTGACGGTTGCCTCAGCTGCATCGTTAGTTGCAGTCGTTGCAGTAGTTGCGGTTGCTTCTGTCACCTCAGTACCCTCTGCAAGCGCAAGAGAAGAAAATATTGGCGAGAAGACCAATGCTCCTACAAGAACACCAGAAAGAATAAGGAGCTTTGTGCTGTTGTGAAAATACTTAGGCATAAGGATTTATTTCTACTAGGAGGCGACTATTTACTGCTGCATTTTCTTGCGGAGACTAAGTGCAACAAGAGTAGTACCGGCTGCTGCAACAATACCTGCTACAGAGCTTGCGTCACCTGTATTAGGCAGAACGCTCTTCTCGCGCCTTGGTGCAGGAGTTTGAGTTGCATCAGAGGCAGGCACAACTGGGGCGGGCTCTGGTTCTGGTTGAGGCTCTGGTTGAGGTTCTGGCTCAGGCTCAGGATTTGGTGCCCATAAGGTAGTTAGATGATAGCGAAACGTAATAGTGTTTGTATCAATATCGTCGGTAACGCTCCAGGCAACAATATCATCAAAATTCATATGAACATTGCCACTCTCATCGATAGTATATGGTTTCGACATATCTGGTGTTGCATTGTTTATTTCCTCTTGCGAAAAATAACCTGTTGAAAAACCTACCAGTGTGTATCCCTCACGCGAAACATTGCTACTAAAAGAAACACTCTTAAAATCACCTGAAATAGTTGGTGGAATATAATCATTTCCGTTATAAGTGCCGCCATCTGTTGAGACTGAAACGTGGATTTCACGCATTATGCCATCGGCACCCATATAAGATCCAACTGCCTCTGCATCACTGTCGTCATCTGTAGCAACAACTACATCGGTCGTCTCAGTTGTGGCAGTTGTCTCAGTTGTGGAAGTTGCCTCGGTTGTTGTGGTAGCTTCAGTTGTGGCGCTTACCTCAGCTGCCTCAGTACCCTCAGCAAAAGCCAGCGCAGAAAGTACTGGCGAGAAAACCAGTACGCTTGCCATAATGCCTGCAATTGCAAGCAGCTTTATGTTGTTGCGCAAATACTTTGACATTTCATATTCCTTAACTCGTGTATTTCAAGAAAAACAATTGTTTTTTAAACATGTTTCAACGGTTTGGTAAGTATATATGAAAAGAAATCGCAGGTATACCGCCAAAACACCCAGCCGTAGATATTCTTAAAATATCTATAACTGGGTGGCAAAAACGTTATTTATTCAGCAATTACAGTGACTGAATAATTTCTTCTCCGCGAGCATTCTGTGGGATAAAGCGAACCTGACGGCGAGGCTCAGCGTCGTCGGATCCCAGCTCTTCCTCAGAGAGTCTAGAAACATACACATCAAGGGTTCTCTCGCCAATTTGCTCTGCAAATTGCTCTCCCCACTCGATGATAGTTGGACCATCAGACTCAAGTGCATCGTACAGGCCGGTATCCTCAAGCTGGTCGGGATCGTTTAAACGATACAGGTCAAAGTGGTAGAGCGGCATGGTTGTGCCCTCATAAACCATCTCGATGGTAAAGGTTGGACTGGTCACGTCATCCGTGACGCCCATGCCGGCAGCAATACCCTTGGTAAGCTGCGTCTTTCCTGCGCCCAGGTCTCCCGTGAGCACTAGTACGTCACCTGCTTGCAGAAGTTTGCCCAGAATCTGACCAAGAGCAATGGTCTGCTCGGTGGTGGTAGAAACATACGTGTCAGCTGCGGTTTTTTCTGGCAGGTTGTTTGTGCCGGTGTTGTTTGCCGCAGTGTCGTTTGTTGCAGCGTTGTTTACGGCAGTATTATTTGCGCTGGTAGAAAGGTTAGTCACAAGAGCCTCCTCGAGGGTGTTCCTCAAGCCAATCAGCAAGAAGTCGCAGGTCATCTTTAAGATACTGCGCCCACTCCTTGCGGTAAATAGTTGATGCGGGATGCATGGTAGGCAGCACGCTAAAGGCGCCTATCTGATAAAACTTGCCGCGCAGCTCCGTCACGCCCTTATCGGTGTGCATGACAAACTGCGTTGCAAAATTTCCCAGGCAGACAATAACGTCCGGCTTAATAGCGCGAATCTGGTCGCGAAGGTACGGAGAGCACTCCTCCACCTCGGCTACCTTGGGGTTTCTATTTGAAGGCGGTCGGCATTTGACCACGTTAGAGATAAAAACATCCTGGCGAGAAAGGCCAACTTCTTCTAACAGTGCATCAAGCTTTTTGCCCGATACACCCACGAAAGGCTGACCGCTTAGATCCTCGTTTTTACCAGGAGCTTCTCCCACAATCATGACACGAGCTGTAGGATTTGGGCCGCCAAACACAATGTTGGTGCGTGTTTCCCACAGCGTACACTTCTTGCAATCAGCAATCTGCTTGCGAATCTCGTCAAGCGTTTTACCTGCTTGTTTAGAATATACTATTTTCGCATATTCTACGTTTGACATGCACTTTCTTTCTAAAGCATTTTTAGGCGAAGCAGGAGTAGCTGCCATTAGATGTACACCTTATCGAGGCGAGCTCCAAAGTTGCAAACTACCTCGTAATTGATGGTCTCGCGAAGGTCAGCCATCTCATCCGCGGTGATTTCTAGATCGCCGTCTTTGCCAATGAGGGTAACCACGTCACCATAGCGAATCTCGTGTGCAGGCTTATTAGCGTGTGTACCTGCGGTATCAACAGCAATCATAAACTGATCCATGCAGATATTGCCCACCTGGCGGACACGGTCTCCGCGCGTCAAAACGTCCATGCGGTTAGAAAGGCTGCGTGCAAGTCCATCGGCGTAGCCAATAGGCACGGTAGCTACCTGGATGTTATTGCGAGGAACACGCCACGTCATACCGTAACCAACGCCGTCCCCAACAGCTGGATAGACTACGCGCGTCACACGACCACGCACGCTCATAACGGGCTGCAGGTCAATGCGGGGAATGGTGAGCTTGCTTGGATGAAGTCCGTACAGGCCAATGCCCACGCGAACCATATCAAACTGAATATCTTTGTGCAGGACCGTGCCAGGAGTGTTGTCGGCGTGAACCAAGCCCAGCTCATAGCCTGCGTTTTTAAGCGCCGTAACCGCTTCAATAAAGCGATTAACCTGCAGGTCAAAGTCCCAGTTGTCGAGCACATCGGCCGTAGCAAAATGCGTAAACGTACCAGCGCATTCAAGACCCCTGTGGAAATCGATAGAACCGCGCACCTCGAGAAGATCTTCTCGCCTGACGCCAATGCGGGTCATGCCGGTGTCGATGGCCAGATGGTAGCGACCAACCTTGTTAGCTGCGGCAGCAGCCTCTCCGTAGGCAAGGGCAAAGTCAACCGTGTAGACGGACGGCATAATGTCAAAGCGGACGAGGTCTGGAATGGAGGTGACTGGTGGCTCGGAAAGCACCAGGATAGGGCTCTCGATACCAGAGCAGCGCAGCTCAACGCCCTCATCGACCGTTGCAACAGCAAACTGATCGGCGCCCACAGACTGCATGGCTTTAGCGCACTGAGCAGCGCCGTGACCGTATGCGTCAGCCTTAACCACGCACATCATCTTGACGCCACGGTTAAGCTGGGCCTTAAACGCCTTTACGTTGTGGCGGACGGCAGAAAGATCAATCTCTATCCAAGCCCATCTATCCTGGGGATATGCCGACATCAGGCTCACCTACTCCGCAGCTTCTTCAAAATCTGCCATAGGGAATGCAATCTGCTCCTCAAGTGCATCGGAAGCAAGGCCAATAACGTCGCAGATGTCTCCCGCCATAGCTCCACGTACACCGAACTTCTCGGCAGCTAGCTGACCTGCATATGCGTGAACCTCACAGGCAAGTGAGCAGAAAGTTGGCAGGTCATCAACTTGACCAGCAACCTGAGCCAAGCGACCAGCAATGGTACCAGCAAGAACATCGCCAGAGCCAGCAGTTGCTAGCGTGACAGGACCGGGCTTTGGTAGCACGGCTTTCTGGACGCCAACGCAGCCAGTAGCGGTACCCTTAGCAACAATGACCAGCTCAGAACCGCCATCTGCCCAGACAATCTTGCGAGCAGCCTCTAGCTGAGCTACCAAGCTTGCAGGAGGATTGTCTACCTGGTTGACCAGGCGACCAAGCTCGCGACGGTGCGGAGTCATGATGAGCGGAGCGGTACGACGTGTGAGCTCGGGGAAGTCTGGCAGGTTGTTATTGGTGAGGCGAGCAATGCAGTTGAGTGCGTCAGCGTCAACAATAACGGGCAGCTCAGAGTCAAGCAGCGCGGAGGTAACCTTGACGGTTCCGCCGGATACGCGCATGCCAGGGCCAACCAGCGTAACGGTACGCATGGCAGCAAGCTGCAGCACCAGTGGTGCTGCTTCCTCGGTAAGCACGCCCTCAGCGTCGCATGGGAGGCCAATGACGGGAACCTCTGGCAGCATCATCTGAACACAGCTGACAATAGCGTCAGGAACTGCCAGCGTAACGTAGCCAGCGCCCGCACGAGCAGCTGCCTTAGCAGCAAAAACAGCAGCTCCAGGGAAGCGGCTTGAGCCGCCGACCACCAGTACGGAGCCACGAGAGTACTTATCGCAGTCGTTGAGCTGGGCAGGAACAGAAGCCAGATAGTCTTCCAGGTCAACGCGCCAGGCAACAGGATCTGCCTCAACAACCAGGCGCTCGGTCTGCTCAGCCAGAGGAGCTACAACAATGGAGCCGCAAACATCGCGGCCCGCGTCAGCAATAAGGCCGGGCTTGAGTGCAATCATGGTTACGGTAACGTCAGCGACAACACATGCGCTTTCTACCTGGCCCTTCTGTGCAGAAAGACCACTGGGGACGTCAACGGAAAGCACGCGAGCACCGGACTGATTGAGGCACTCAATCCAGATATCAAATGGAGCACGAACCTTGCCGTGGAAGCCAGTGCCCAGCATGCAGTCAAGCACCACGTCAGCCGTTGCCAGCAGGTCAATCAGCTCCTGGCGAGAAGGGCCAACCAGCACGGAGACTCCCGCGCGAACGGCGCGCTGCGCCATCTGACGTGCAAGATCGCCGGAAATCTGATCAGGCTCCAGCGGAGTGACCACCTTAACGTTGCAGTTTCTAGAGCGCAGCGCTTCTGCTGCCACCCAGCCATCTCCACCGTTATTGCCAAGACCTACGAGGATGACAACGTTAGAGATGTCTCCTCCCATGCCAAGGGCCTCTTGAGCAGCAGCGTAACCTGCACGGTGCATGAGCTCGGAAACGCTTACGCCCACGCGTGTCAGCGCAATCTCTACACGCTTGATGTCCTCAACATTTAGTACCGGCTGCATAACTTACTCCTCGGATTTAACAACATCATCAAAGGTTGTCTCAATTATAGGTTCTTGCACGCGCTCAAGCTCATCCAACACAGAACGAGCTTCTTTGAACGAACGTGCCAGCTCTTGGGCAGCATCTTCCTTTTGATCTACCTTGGGTTTTACGGCGTTGGTCACCGCAACCGCATTGGCCACCGCAACGTCTCTGGTATACGAGATAGAAAGTGCAATCTCTTGCACGCCCTGCTCGGCCGCAATCTGTGCAGCCTTGCCCGCTAGACGAGCCTGTGGCCTGCCCAGCTGATCTCTCTCAACAGACACATCCTGAAAACCAATGCCAGACGAGAAACCCGTTCCTAAGGCTTTGAGCACGGCTTCTCTTGCCGCAAAGCGCGCAGCATAGTGCTCCGCAGGACGAGCAGTGCGCTCACAATACGCACGTTCGGCATCTGTGAACATACGGCGAATAAAGTGAGGGCGCTTCTCAATTGCCTGCTGCATGCGGGCAATCTCAAGCATATCTACACCTATTCCTGCCAGTGCCATCATATCCCCTGGATCTATCTGCGCTTAAGCGCTGAGCCTATACTCCTCGAGTGCATCGAGCACAATCTGATTTGCCTGCTGGCAGAGCTCATCGGTTGGAGCTTCTGCAAGAACGCGCACCAGAGGTTCTGTTCCGGAAGCGCGGACCAACACGCGACCATTGCCCTCAAGGAACTTCTCGGCAGCTGCAACTGCATCGTTGACCTTAGGAGACTGCATAGCAGCCTCTTTATCGGTAACGCGAACGTTAACCAACTGCTGTGGATATAGTGTAACGGGACGAGTCAGCTCAGAGAGTTTCTCGCGCTCAGCTCGTAAGACCTCCATAATACGGAGGCTGGTCAAGATGCCATCACCGGTCTTTGCCAGGTCACCAAAGATGATGTGGCCGCTCTGCTCGCCGCCCAGGCTGTACTCGTTCTCATTCATGCAAGCGTAGACATACTTATCGCCCACGTTGGTCTTCTCGTAAGAGAGGCCAGCGTCGTCAAATGCTTTGAACAGGCCAAAGTTGCTCATGACGGTAGTAACCACGGTCTGCTTTGCCAGGCGACCATACTTGTTAAGGTAGGTGCCGCAGACGTAGAGGATCAGATCTCCATCAACCACGTGGCCGCGCTCGTCAACTGCCAGGCAGCGGTCAGCATCGCCATCGTAGGCAAAGCCCACGTCAAGGCCGTTCTGGACCACAAAACGTTGCAGCTGGTCAATGTGGGTAGAACCGCAATCAACGTTGATGTTGAGGCCGTTTGGAGCGTTGTTGATAACGTGGGTCTCGGCGCCCAGGGCGTCAAAGACAGGACGAGCAACACTAGAAGCTGCGCCGTTTGCGCAATCCAGGCCAATCTTTAGGCCCTGGAGGCTAAAACCGCAGCTAGCAATAAGACTGGAGATGTAGCGGTTGCGGCCCTGCATGTAATCAACCGTGCGGCCAATGACGTCACCCGTTGCCAGAGGAACGTCAAACTCGCCGTCAATATAGTCCTCTACCTGCTCGAGGACGTCCTCGTCCATCTTGTAGCCGTCTTTGTTGACCAGCTTGATGCCGTTATCGGTGAACGGATTGTGGGATGCAGTAATCATGACGCCGCAGTCAAAGGCACCGTCTACCACCTCAAAGCTAACGCCAGGCGTAGGAATGACGTGCAGCATGTACGCGTCAGCGCCAGAAGCAACCAGGCCCGAGACAAGCGCGGACTCAAACATATAGCTTGACCTGCGGGTATCCTTACCAATAATGATACGAGCCTTACGAGCCTGCTTAGCTCCGTAATACCAGCCAATGAAGCGGCCAATTTTATATGCGTGATCGACGTTCAGACCCTCGTTTGCGCGGCCTCTAAAGCCGTCGGTTCCAAAGTACTTCATAAGCGTCTCCTAGCTGCGAATGTAATGTTGTCGGGTGGAGAGCAACGTGCGCGCGAAGCGCCAGCGAACTACTCGACAGGTGGGGCTTCTCGCCAGATGGCGAGAAGAACGTGCGGACTAAACGGTTGCGCAAATATGCAAAATGCAACCATTTAAAAGTATACAAAAAAGAGACCTGCCGATATACAACAGGTCTCTTTGTGAGGACTTTTTTGGGTCCAGCGGCCTTAGCGCTTGGAGAACTGAGGACGCTTACGAGCCTTCTTCAGACCGTACTTCTTACGCTCGACCGCACGAGAATCGCGGGTGAGGTAGCCGGCCTTCTTAAGGTCATCACGATACTCGCCAGCCTCAAGAAGAGCGCGAGCGATGCCCAGGCGAAGTGCGCCGGACTGACCATTGATGCCGCCGCCATCGCAGTTTGCGAAGACGTCAAAGCGCTCAAGGGTATCGGTAATGCGGAGAGGTGCGGTTGCGTTGTCTACGAGCTGCTGGCGACCAAAGTACTGGACTGCCTCGCGGCCGTTAACGGTAACCTTACCAGTTCCAGGAACAAGACGAACACGAGCGACGGCCTCTTTACGACGGCCGGTGCCGGTGTAAACAGCGGTGTTATCTGCCATCGTTTAGCCCTCCAGCTCAATCTTGACGGGATTCTGTGCAGCATGTGGGTGCTCAGCGCCGGCGTAAACCTTAAGCTTCATACCCTGCTTGCGACCAAGAGTGGTCTTAGGAAGCATACCCTTGACTGCGTGCTCAACAACACGCTCTGGGTGCTTCTCCATCTCTTCCTTGAAGGAAGTGATCTTCAAGCCACCAAGGTAGCCGGAGTGACGCCAATACTCCTTGTGATCAGCCTTAACACCAGTAAGGACAATCTTGTCTGCATTGATGATGACAACAAAGTCACCAGTATCAGCGTTTGGGGTGTACTGTGGCTTGTTCTTACCACGAAGAATCATGGCAGCCTTTGTAGCCAGACGACCGAGCGTTGCGCCCTCAGCGTCGATGAGCACCCACTTGCGCTCGACTTCGCCAGCCTTGGCGAACTGAGTCGACTTCTTCACTTGACTCCTCCTACGAATTACGAGTTGATAACCCCTGGACGGGTCATCGATGCTTTTTCTTGTCAGAGATTACGGGGCTCTGTGGAAAAGCCTTAAAAGTATACTCCACTCTTTAGCAGTTGTACGCGGGAATTTTGAACGCTTCACGAATGCAACAATTCGTTCAAATTTGATGGGTTTCTCCACATTGCAAAGCCGTCCACAGCACAAGAACAACCACTTGGCCTGCTGTGCGATACATTTTGTTTCGACTTTTTATTTTATAGGGCGAGAAGTGCGGGCGTGCTCGTATGTTTACACCAAGGTCAAAGCTACAACGTCAGGAGGAAATAATGCGTGACACAGATTTTGTCGCACGTTTGCACCGGAACTTTGCGTTGCTGGGCGGCCAGCTTAAAACCCGCTTCAAGAACCATGTTGTTCTGAGCACCTCGCTTGCGCTGTTTGCAGCGCTTTTGCTGGTGATTCCATTTTATGGTTGCTCGCCAGCCGCTTCTGAGAATGCTCAGGGTAGCTCAACTGCTCAAACGGAGGCACAGAAAGACGAAGCTCCTAAAGGTACGGTTAAGGCTACATCGTTCTACTCGCCAACCCTTGGTCTGGACTGGAACTACGACGTCTACCTGCCCGCAGACTACGAGTCCAATCCAGATAAGACCTATCCTGTTGTATATATGCTGCATGGACTGTATGGCAATCATCGCAATCTGCTGGAGCGCTTTGATTCGTCCGCCATGCTTGACGAGGCTATTCAAACCGCTGGTCAGGGAGCTATCGTAGTCTTTGTCGACGGCTTTAACAGCTTCTACATTGACTCCGCCGACCGCGGCCTCAAGATGGAATCTGCCATCATGAACGACCTGGTACCTTACATTGAGAGCACGTATCGCGTGTCAAAAGATCGCAGGGATCACGCAATCGGCGGCATTTCTATGGGCGGTTATGGTGCGGCACGATTTGTTTTGCACCACTCCGATTACTTTAGCAAGGGCATTCTGCTCTCGCCTTCCGTTTGGACCACACTTGCTGACGACAACTTTATTTACACGTCTCAGCACGCCTTTAGCGACGGAACCACCAGCTGGTCATGGGATCTGTATAAGCAGCTGTTCCCCACTCAGTATCTTGGTGAGGTTGATCCAAGTCAGGTTTCGTTCTTTGTGGCAACAACTTCCGACGACGGCGTAGTACCTGTTGCTGACGTCGACGCCTTTGTTG
>JABZHU010000176.1:0-2363 GCA_015258705.1 Atopobium sp.
ACCTACAACAGAAATGTGCGGAAGCTCAACAATTTTTTGAATAGACTCAGACACTTCTTCTGGCGAGAAACCCGATTTTGAGGCTTCAGCGGAGACGTTTACCTCAAGTAAAACAGATTCCTCAGTACCCTTTACCTCAGCACGCTTTGAAACCGCCTCTGCAAGATGTTCGGAAGAAATTGAATGAATGTAGCGAACCTTACCAACTACCTGGTTAATCTTGTTCTTCTGAAGATTACCAATCATGTCAAAAGATATCTCAGACGCAAAAGGAGTTTCAGATAAACACGTCAGTTTATGTGTCAGCTCTTGTGGGCGATTCTCGCCAAAAACCCTATAGCCTGCCTTATAAGCTGCAAGGACGGCCTCAACAGGTACGGTTTTGGAGACAGCTACAATTTCAATCTCAGAGGCGCTTCTGCCGGACTTTTTTGCAGCATCCGCCACAAGTGACTCAATCTGAGCTCTACGAGCCTTTATAAACTCAAGATATTCGTCTGAATCGTACGTCATAGCCATCATCTCTTGCGGTGAATACATCAACATCTTACGTAACGTTTAACGACTTTTTTGTAGACCTAAACGTCTTCTCCGATAGCGCTAAACGTCTTCTACCCTACTTTGACGCCATGTAAGCAACGGCTGCATGTCTTCCGCACTTACCATGCTCTGCACGGTACGAGAAGAACCTCTCAGTGGTAGAGGCCGTCGAGTCAGTAACCTCTTCAATAGAAGACGCGCGTACACCGGCATCTACCAGTGCAGCTCTGACAGCATATCCAAGATCTAAGTACCTCTCACCAGATGTGCGGTCTAAAACGCCTGGACCAAACTCTTGTGAGAACATCTGAATGAGCTCAGGTGAGACCTCGTAATCAGCGCTGCCAATATGCGGACCAATATAGGCCTTGACCTCGGAAGGTGTGGAGCCAGTTGCCTGGCAAAGCGCCTCGGTTGCGCGCGCAGAAATGCGGGCAATTGTGCCTTTCCAGCCAGAATGTGCCACTGCAAATCCACCGGGAGCTACAAGAATTACCGGCACACAATCGGCAAACGCCAACATCACAGGCGTATTTTGAACCGTACATACTATGGCGTCTGCACCAGCCTCTGCCTCAGCTTGAGCCTGTTCAAAAGCCTCTGATGTATTGGAAGTCAGACAAACTACCTTGCTTCCATGCACCTGATGAGGAATAAGGAGTCGCGAGAAGTGCTCGCCAGCTCCAAGAGCCTCTAAGACCAGCTGGCGGTTCTTTTGCACCTGTTGCAGATTGTCTCCACACCTACTGCCCAGATTGAGGGAAGCAAACTCCCCTTCTGAAAAACCGCCAGTACGCTCAGTAAATGCGAGCGTGACCCCGCATGGAACCTCAGGATCCATGAGCAGGGTCACGCCGTGTAAGCACTGTCTATTCAGCGCGCACATATTTAGATGCGGCTACGCTTAAGGAAATCTGGAATATCAAACTCTTTCTCATTAGAAGAGTTGTTGGTGCGAGCAGGCTGTGGCTGAGCAGTCGCAGGACGAGTTGGCTGTGGCTGAACAGGACGACTTGGACGGCTTGCGCTCTGAGTGTTCAGAGTTGGAAGCTGCTGCTGAACGTTAGAGTCATTGAAACCAGTTGCAATAACGGTTACGCGAACTTGATCGCCCAGGGACTCATCAACAACAGTACCAAAGATAATGTTTGCATCAGGATCAACGTTCTTAGCAACCAGGTCAGCTGCCTCGTTAATCTCCTGAATACCAAGGTCTTTGTTACCAGCAATAGAGAGAAGAACGCGGGTTGCACCCTCAATGGAACTCTCAAGCAGGCGGCTAGAAATTGCCTCGGTTGCAGCATCAGCAGCGCGGTTATCACCAGCAGCAATACCAATGCCCATCATTGCGCTACCTGCGCCCTTCATGATGGTGCAGACATCTGCAAAGTCAAGGTTGATCAGACCAGGAACAGTGATGAGGTCGGTAATACCCTGAGTGCCCTGGCATAGAACATCGTCAGCCATGCGGAATGCCTCAAGCATGGTGGTCTTCTTCTCAGAAAGATCAAGCAGACGATCGTTTGGAATAACAATGAGCGTATCAACATTCTCGGAAAGAGTCTTGATACCGTCAGCTGCAGAACCATAACGACGACGGCCCTCGAAGGAGAATGGCTTAGTAACAACGCCAACGGTCAGTGCGCCAACGTCATTCTTTGCAATATCAGCAACAACTGGAGCAGCGCCGGTACCAGTACCGCCACCCTCACCAGCAGTGATGAAGACCATATCAGCGCCAGCAAGTGCAGCCTTGATCTCGTCGCGGCTATCCTCTGCTGCCTCTTTACCAACCTCAGGGTTAGCGCCAGCACCAAGACCCT
>JABZHU010000042.1:0-10052 GCA_015258705.1 Atopobium sp.
CCCCTCATCTACACCGCAGGTAACGGTGAAGATTGGATCTACAACCGTTAAGGGTGTTTCAACCAAAAAACCTAAGATTAGTGTTGCCCCTACTTCTTCATCAGAGCAGGTAGAAGAGGCAAAAGAGAGTTTTGGTCAAGTTAGAAAGAGCATTCTCTTCCTCTTTGCGGTTGTAATACTGTACGCACTCTACATCGTATTTTCTGGCCAGTTTGATGAGTTTGTTGTTGCTCTGGCAGACGTAGATACAGGCTGGCTCATTGCTGGCGCGCTTTGCTACTTTGTCTACTATTTCCTGGGTATTCTCGCTTACGTGATTTCGGTCATTACAGATCCCGAGAGTCCCGTTGGCGTTCGAGACCTGATGAGTGTTGAAGCGTCGGGCATCTTCTTCATGAACCTTACGCCAAACGGCGCGGGCGCTGCTCCCGCTCAGATTTATCGTCTGACTCGTGCAGGTATTTCTGTTGGCCAGGCTGGAGCCTTGCAGTTCACACGCTTTGTTATGTACGAGGCGGGCGAGGGCATCTTTGCAGCTCTTATGCTTATCTTCAGGGCTAATTATTTCTACGAGCAATTTGGCGATGTTACCGTTATTGGCGTTATTTTGTTTGGCGCAAAGATAGTGATGGTTGCAGTTATCTTGGCCATTTGCCTGCTTCCTAAAATGGTTAAGACAGTGGGCAACTGGGGCTTAAGGCTGCTTTCGCGCTTGCGCATTGTAAAGCGCTATGACCACTGGCATGGCATCATTAACACACAGGTAGATGAGTTCTCAAACGGCTTCAAGACCGCCGCAAAGAACATTCCAGAGATGTGCATTGTTCTGCTTGTTACGCTGCTGCAGCTTGGTTGCCTCTATGCGCTTCCGTACTTTGTCTTGTGTGCACTTGGCCAGCCTGCAGATCTTCTGACCTGCCTTGCATCTGGTTCAATGCTTGAGCTCTTGACCTCGGCCATTCCGCTTCCTGGTGGCACTGGTGGTGCAGAGGGTGGCTTTGCCTTCCTGTTTGGCCATATGTTTGGTGAAGAAATTGCTGCAGGCTTTGTGCTTTGGCGCGCTATTGAGTATCTGCTTCCAACTATGGCCGCAAGTATGCTTTTGGGCCTTAGATCTCATGATCACGAGTCTATCTATCACAAGTGGAATCGTTTCCGTCAGCGTTTCTCCGCCTTTGTAAATGGCGAGAAACCCGTTGTTGCTTCTACATCGTCTCGTCCAGAGACCTCTGGCATTCAAATTAAGGTTAAGCGTAAGAAGTAGGGAAGAAGTAAGGAAGAAAAGCCAGAATGTGGCTTGATACGTATCTTTGCTCTATTGGACCGCTGCATGTGCAGTACTTGTAAAAGAAAGCATCCTTATGCGTAAACCACCAAATCCTATTTTGATTATTCTGGCACCTATTCTTATTGCCGTTGCCGTTGGTCTTGTCTATGATCTTCAGAATTTCTTACAGGACATTCCGGAAGTACGTGACAATCCAATGCTTTTAGCAGGCGTGGCTGTGTTTATACCAATGCTTGTTGCACTGGTTAAGGACACGTTTGACGCACACGGTCTCTAGGCGAAGGTTATTTTTGTTGAGTTGGCTTTGAGAAAAAGAACAGGTATATTCCAAAGCCAAGTTTAATTGCCGCATCAATATAGGCAGTTATTGTCAGTGGGATGTCTGGAAAAATATAACCTATACCAACATTAACGGCGCAGAGTATAGCCAAATAGATCATCGATTTTCCGTGTACATAGTAATAGAGGAAAAAGTGCAGCGCCGTGGCCATTAACGCGCCCAACCAAATAAGTCTCCAGTTTTCAGTTGCAAAAAATGGTCCACCTAATAAAAACATCAAAATGAATAAGAAAATCACCGAGTATAGAGACATTTTGTTCTGGAACTTACTTGAAGGACCATCGGAAAACTTATTGAGAACTTTCTTATTTGTATTTATTGATAAGAAGGCTGCAACATATCCAAAGCTAAATACGGACATATTGATAATCTGCTTTCCACCTATTACGGTAGCTGCAAAAATGATGAGAGCTACAACAATTAACCAGAGACCGCATGATTTCTTATAATTAAAGTGAAGCTTCTCGTCTTTGTTATATTCCAGAAAGTTCATAAGTTTCTCCCTCAATCGAACGACTTGCCATAATACTTCTGACCGTATGCTTTTACAATCCTGTTGCCTATTTTTTAATAATTGAGGTGCAGAAGACGTACGGGTTTAAAAGGCGGTCATTCATTTGATAGCCCGCAGTATTTAAATAGTCATCAATGCATTGACGAAGCGATCTTTCGCGAATTTCTAAAAAAGTTGAGTTTGACGGTTGCAAGAGGGGCGGGTTTCTCGTAATATATCCCTTGCTGCATCCCCAGCAGCAAACATATTCGGGCGTTTAGCTCAGGGGGACGAGCGCTTCCCTGACACGGAAGAGGTCATAAGTTCAAATCTTATAACGCCCACCAACTGTTCACAGGTCAGAGTAATCTGGCCTGTTTCTTTTTGTGAATATAAATAGTAATCATTATTGTTATTGACAAATGAGTTAAAGAAGGTAAACTTCTAACTAGCACGTTTTATAAGTTGTTTTACTTACAGAAAGGAACTGACTATGTCTCTTATTGGTAAGCAAATTGGTGATTTTAAGGTAAACGCATTCCACAACGGTGACATTACCGAGGTAAGCAAGGAGTCCACACTGGGTAAGTGGAGCCTGTTCTTCTTCTATCCAGCTGACTTTACCTTTGTCTGCCCAACTGAGCTTGAGGATCTTGCAAACAACTATGACAAGTTCCAGGCTGCTGGCGCAGAGGTCTACTCTGTTTCCTGCGACACTGAGTTTGTCCACAAGGCATGGCACGAGGAGTCCGAGCGTATCTCTAAGGTAACCTACCCAATGCTCGCTGACCCAGCTCACGTTCTTGCAAGGAACTTTGAGGTCCTTATTGAGGATGCAGGCCTTGCTGAGCGCGGTGCTTTCATCGTTGACCCTGAGGGTGTCATCCAGGTTGAGCTTGTCACCGCTGGTGGCATTGGCCGTAACGCTGAGGAGCTTCTCCGCCTTCTCCAGGCTGCACAGTTTGTTGCAGAGCACGGCGATCAGGTCTGCCCAGCTAAGTGGCAGCCAGGTGCTGAGACCCTGAAGCCAAGCCTTGACCTTGTTGGTCAGCTCTAAGATTTAGGGAGCTTACAATGACCGACGTCAAAGACCTCTACGACGCGGTGATTATCGGCGGTGGGCCAGCAGGGCTCACCGCCGCCCTCTATCTGGCCCGCGCTCGCTACCGTGTTCTAGTTGTCGAGAAGGACCATTTTGGCGGACAGATCACTATTACTAATGAGGTCGTTAATTACCCGGGAGTTTTCTCTACCAGTGGTTCTGAGCTTTCGGAAACCATGCGCAAGCAGGCTGAGGCCTTTGGCGCAGAGTTTTTGCTGGCAGAAGTTACTGACCTGGACATGTCCGGAGATGTCAAGGTAGTTCACACCACCAAAGGTGAGCGTCCCTGCCTCTCCGTTCTTCTCGCCTCAGGAGCACATCCACGTCATATCGGCTTTGTGGGAGAAGAGGACTATCAGGGCCACGGAGTTGCCTATTGTGCCACCTGCGACGGTGAGTTCTTTACCGGCAAAGAAGTCTTTGTAATCGGTGGAGGCTTTGCGGCTGCAGAGGAAAGCGTGTTTTTGACCAAGTATGCAAAGCACGTTACCGTTCTTGTACGTGAGGAGGCGTTTACCTGCGCTCCTGCGTCGTCTGAAGCTGCTCGCACCAATCCAAATATTACGGTTCTCTATAACACACAGGTTGAATCCGTTGCTGGAGATTCTGCGCTCAGGTCTATTACATACAAGAATCTGAAAACAGGCGAGAAGACCACGTTTGCTCCAGAAGATGGCGATTCTATTGGCGTCTTTGTCTTTGCGGGCTATGCGCCAGAGACCGACCTGGTAAAAGAACTGGCTCAGACTGATGATTACGGCTATCTGATCACCAACGAGCATCAAGAAACAACCTGTGAGGGTCTTTTTGGTGCGGGTGATGTGTGCCAGAAACCACTGCGTCAGGTTGCAACAGCTATTGGCCAGGCAGCAACTACCGCTACCGAGATGGAGCGCTACATCAAGCGTGTCCAGGAAAAGACCAGCCTTGTTCCACAGATGAACGTCACGCGTATCTCGTCCAAGAAGGAGGCTCCTGAGGCTCCAGCGGCTAAGAGTGCCTCTGACTCCGGAGAAATCTTCACCGATGACATGAAGGCACAGCTCAACGCTGTCTTTGAGCGCATGGCACGTCCGCTTGTGCTTCAGCTTGAGCTTGATCAAAGACCTGTTTCTGAGGAGCTCGTAGCTTACATGGAAGAGCTTTCTTCAATGACTGACAAACTGAGCGTTCAGACGGTTTCAGACACGGGCGAGAAGAACCTTCCTGTTGTTCGTGTTTGCGCACAGGATGGCACTCCAACAGGTCTTGCGTTCCATGGTGTTCCCGGCGGACATGAGTTTACTTCGTTTGTTCTTGGACTCTACAACGCTGCAGGTCCTGGTCAGCCTATTAGTGACGAGGATAAGGCATCTATTGCCGCTATTGAGTCAAAGACGCATCTTCAGGTCTTGGTGGGACTCTCTTGCACCATGTGCCCAGATGTTGTTGTGGCTGCTCAGCGCATTGCTGCAGATAATTCTCAGGTCACCTGCGATGTCTACGACATCAACCACTTCAAGGAGCTCAAAGACACTTACGACGTCATGAGTGTCCCTTGCTTGGTTATCAACGACGGTCAGAAGGTCGACTTCGGAAAGAAGAACCTCTCTCAGATTTTGTCGCTGATTCCTTAAGATCCATTCGCGTCAAGGAGAGGGAGACGCTCATGAATATGCCGAGAAGATCAACGGTCTTCTCGGCATTTTTTATGACGTATGAAGTAAGCGCATGAAGCTTGTTTAGAGGTGTGTGGAGCTAGTTTAGAGCTCCAAGACCGCCTCTTTACAGGGCTTTTTGCTGGTAGAGGCCTGCATCGGTAAAGCCCTGTGCGCGATAGTAGGCTCGCGTTCCAATTGAGCTGATGACGTTAAGGCTGGTATAACCCGCCTCAGCCGCGATAGAAGAGGCTTTAGCAAGAAGTTTTTGGCCCAAGCCCTGGTGTTGAGCAGACATTCCTTCTGAGCCCAGCGAAAGCGCCTTTCCGTACACGTGGAGCTCTCTGATCATGGCCTGACCTGGCTGTACCAGCAGCTCATTGGCGGTAACATCACATAATCCAGCGGTCAGTTTGTCCCAGTGGGGAAGTGAAAGCCTACAGAAACCTGCGATTTTATTGTCAGCAGTTACCCACTGCAGGAAGTGCTCGTCACTGACCGCGGTAGTGTAAACAAAGTCTTGAAGGGTAAGTTCCGCTGCACGTACCTGCTGCTGGTTAATCTCTCTAAAGCGAATCTCCTGCACGCGGCTTGCAACATCTTTAGCAGCAAGCTCTTGCTCAACCATCTGACGAAGGTTGGTATGTTTGTTTCCCACCAGAATATCGGTGGCGCTAATGTCTCTAATCATGCGAGAAATACGCACGTATGGAGGCGTTGCAAGCACGTCTTGAACAAGCACGTCTACCAGCTCATCTTTGGCGTATGGCTGCCATGCACCCTCACGGTATTTCTGGACCAATTGCGTTCCAGATACCAGTGCACAGGGGTAGAGCTTAATCTCATCAGGGAGAAATCCTGGATCTGTGACAAATGTTTTAAAGTCCTGTTTGTCTGCTTCAGGGGTTGCACCTAAAAGGTTAACCATCAGGTGAGAGTGGATTTTAAATCCGTACAAGCGAATCAGCGAGAACGCTCGTTTAATCTGGGCAACGCTCATCTGACGCTGGTTTGCGTCAAGGATTTTTTGGCGCGTGCTCTGAATGCCAATTTGAATTTTGGTGCACCCAAGCTGCCTAAACATGCGTAGGTTATCCGGCGTAATAGTGTCAGGTCTGGTCTCTATTACAAGGCCAACTACGCGAGCAGCAGCTGTTTCATTAACGTGTTGTTGCTTCACCAGCTCATCATAGGTACTTTGCATCTGAGACCATGCGTTTTGGTGAGGCTGACTAGTGTCGTAGAGCTTATGAAAAGCCTGGTTATACGTGGCAGTGTCATCAAAGACCGCCGCCTGCTGTTCAGCAACAAAAGAAGAAAGTGCTTCTTCAGAGTTCTGCAAGCCAAACGAGGTGTACCAATTCAGGCGCTCCTGGATGTGGCTAGGAGAGTTTGGCCACTCATTAAGCGCACGGAAAAGCTCCTTGATAAACCAGTATTGGTAGCTCTCTGGATAATCGTTCCAGGTGCCACCGAGCACTATAAGCTCTACTTTGTCGGTTGAGTGACCCATCTGATGAAGCGCTTGAAGACGAGCTGCAACCTGCACGTATGGATCAAAAAACGTTAGTTCAGCGCGCTGACAAGCAGGCTCGTTAGCAAGATAGCTCTTAGGCATACGCAGATCACACGGACAATAAATGCAATTACTTGAGCAGGTATGCGGCCTGGTAATCACGGTAATGGTAGCCACGCCAGAAGCGGTGCGACGAGGTTTCATACGCACAGAGCGGATAAACCTTTCTTCCAGCTCAGGCGTTACATTCCACGATTGCCACAGCTCATCATTGTTCTGCTTGACCTGCAAAAAATAGGGGAGAATTGCTCGTTTAGGAATGAGTTTCTCGCGCTCTGTACTGTGGGCGCTAGAGTCAATTCCGCTGTTATGCGAGTTAATGAGCATCTCAAGTTGATGTGTATCAAGAGCTCCTTGGGCGCCATCTCTGAGCTGCTGCAATATGTCCAAAATGAGTTCATTCATATAAACAGTATAGGCAATAAGGTGAGCTTCTGACCTTTGGGAACAAGGCGATGACGTAAAATCTCTGTATGGAAACTTCTTCAAACAGAACATATATGCAATCTATCAGCGCATCTACCGCTGAGCAGCTGAGCTACGTAACCTCAGAGTTTTACGCTCAGCAGACGCAGAGTTTCTCGGCTACACGACAGATGCCTTGGCAGGGGTGGCAACAGTGCCTAGATGCCATGCCTCAGCTTTTATCTGGCGAGAAACCCTCTGTACTTGATGTGGGTTGCGGCAACCTGCGCTTTGCTCGCTATTTATGCGATGAGGCGGGGATTGTTCCGGCAAAGTATTTTGCTGTAGATAATTGCAAGCCACTGGTAGAGAGTGGTGAGGCAGACACTCATGTCTCTGAGCTGGCATTCATTGAATTAGATGTGATAAAGAGTCTGCTTGATAACACGCTTTCTTCGCGTCTGACTGTTCCGGCTTGTGATTTAGTGGTTGCGTTTGGCTTTTTGCATCATGTACCTGGCGCAAAAAAGAGGACCGAGCTTCTGTGCACTCTATTAGAGAAAACAAAACCTGGCGGATTTGTGTGCGTTTCTTTTTGGCAGTTTATGAACAGCCAAAAACTTGCTGCTAAAGCTCAAGAAACCACTGCTCAAGGGCTGCGTGAGCTGGGTATAGATGCATCAGAGCTTGAGGAGCATGACTATCTGATTGGCTGGCAAGATAAGGCCAATACCTGGCGCTATTGTCATCACTTCTCGCAAGAGGAGCTTGATGAGCTTCTTGCAAGCCTTGGCCCTGACGTGCACGTTTGTGCGCAATTTAGTGCAGATGGCAAAGATAACAATCTTAATCGCTATGTGATTTTGCAACGCGTGTAGCTGCCCAGACAATATCTTGCTAAAAATGACCTCGTACAAGATAATCCCCCGCACAGAAATTGAACTGCCTCCCATTTCTTGGACACGAGAAATAGAAGGCAGTTCAAAACACACCTAAGTCAGATAATCTGTTAAAAAGACGTATACATGACGCTGAAAATGTCTGAAACATGCAGAATATCTGACTTAGAAGTGTAATATGCCTGCAATTGAGCAGAATATCTTACTTAAGTGTGTTCCGTAGATACAGAATTTATCGATAGTTAAATTCCTTATATTTGTCTATTCATGTTTAAGCATATTAGGTTAAGTTTATGCATAAAGATGCATATCGGGTAGTACGACCGCCTAGCTTCCTGGCTATCTTACTTAGGAACATATCGATTCTTCAGAGAGACCTACCAAAGCTGCGCTATTTTGTGCGCCAGGCCTAAAAGCCGGCGCTAACACGCTGCAGAATCATAATCCCCCGCACAGAAATTGTACAGGGGATTTGCATTCAATAGGCAAAGTGGACGTATAAGCCGGGTTCTGTCGCGGACAACCATTTATCTACTACCAGCATTGCTGCTGGTCTCTAGCGCGCAACCCGAGCGCAGTGCGGGCCACACCATAGCGCTCCTATTTGCGTTTGCTCCGGATGGGGTTTACCAAGCCACGCTGTTGCCAGCGTGCTGGTAGTCTCTTACACTACCGTTTCAGCTTTTCTCTTTACGCGAATGCGCAGGTGAGAGTCTTCTTTTCTGCGGCACTTTCCGTCGGGTCACCCCGCCTGGCCGTTAGCCAGCATCCTGCCCTGTGGAGCCCGGACTTTCCTCATAGCACCCTTCCAATTAGCTGGACGGGCACTCCGCGGTTGTCTGGTCCACTTTGCATGGGCGATTGTATCACGTTCATAAGGTTAGAAGCTCCGAAGTCAAACAATCTCCAAGTAAATGAGACGTTGCGAGGCCGTGGGTTTCTCGTCATACGTTGAGTTGCGAGAGGGTGTGATTTGGCATGTCGTGTTCATGAAAAGCAACAGTTGCCTCTTTGAATGCTGCTATGATGGATAGGCTTACATACGAAAGGACTAGCATGGGACTCTTTGATCTTTTCAAGAAATCTTCCAAGGAAGCTACACCAGAGGCTCTTGTTGTTTCTGATTACACTGCTAAAACAATTCATGCGCCAGTAAGCGGAAAAGTTGTTGCGCTAGAGAATGTTCCTGATCCTGTTTTTGCAGGTGGAATGCTTGGACAGGGTCTGGGTATTTGGCCTTCTGAGGGTGTTGTGTACGCGCCAGTTTCGGGCACTATTACCGCAACTACTCCAACTGTTCACGCATTTGGAATTACGGCTGATTCTGGAGAAGAGGTTTTGATTCACGTGGGCGTTGATACCGTTGAGATGAAGGGTGACGGCTTTACCGCCCTTGTCGAGCAGGATCAGCACGTTGAGGTTGGCCAGCCGTTGATGACCTTTGACCTGGATAAGGTTAAGGACGCGGGTCATCCTGAAGTGGTTATTCTTGCTATCACCAATTCTAGCGAGTATAGCACCGTAGAGATTTTTGCCGTAGCAGACCAGCCAGTTTCTGCTGGCGAGAAGGTCTGTGTACTCGCATAACTGCGACTTTATAGCTGTTCTATGTCTGACACATCCTACAGGACAATCAAACTGGGCTTTGTTGCGGAAGGTCTCTTTGAAGACAGAAAAAGCCGCTTCATAGCCCAGCTTTGTCATGTAGAAACAGAGTCAGAAGCGCAAGAGTTTCTCGCCAGAGTCAGAGCGAAGCACTACAACGCCCGCCATAACGTGCCTGCATGGATCTTGGAGGACGGCACAGAGCGTGCCTCCGACGACGGAGAGCCTTCCAGAACGGCGGGAATGCCGGTGTTGGAGGTATTGCGCGGAGCGGGGCTCAAGAACGTCTGCTGCGTTGTTACGCGCTACTTTGGCGGAACGCTTTTGGGGCCTGGCGGACTTGTTCGTGCGTATACGGCAGCAACTCAAGAGGCTTTGGCTGCTGCTGAGGAAGCCTCTGCTGTTCAGGAAATGCTGCAGGTTGTGAGGGTGGAGTTGTCGGCCCCGTATAACCTGTATGAGCAGATTCAACGCCTGGTCTCAGATACCGGCGGCAAGGTTATAACAGCAGAGTTTGGAGCGGACGTTTTTCTCGCCATAGACTTTAGGTGCGGAGAAGAAGCGGCGTTTACGGATGCACTGACAGAGCTCAGCGCTGGAAAGATTACAGCCGAGGTCTCCGCGGCGCGTTTTGATCTGTTTTAGTTGGTTTAATAAACTTACTCGATGCGTATAAGAAATTGTTTTCCTAGTTAGATGTCATATTT
>JABZHU010000043.1:0-9960 GCA_015258705.1 Atopobium sp.
AGACTGACGCTTCTTCTGCATTGGATAGTCAGGGCTGGATGGTCCCTCAATCACAATGGTCTGAGCCTGCAGCTCAATAGGCTGTGGGCGATCAGGAGTAAGCTCAAGGACGCCCTCAATAATCAGAGCAGCGCCAACGCCACAGGAAGCAACCTCCTCGTAATTGCCAAGGTTCTCACGATTCATAACAACCTGTAGGTCTTTGAAGCAGCTACCGTCATTAAGTGTGACGAAGCCAAAATTCTTCATATCCCTTACTGAACGTACCCAGCCGGCCACGGTAACTTTTTGGCCACCAAGTTGCTCTGCATCTGCGTACAATGCAGAAATCGTGATGCGCTCCACGGGCATACCCTCCTTGTAACTCACTCTGCAGGCTTATCCTGCGCTCTGCAGGACTATCCTGCGAGACGAACAAATATCTATTTAGAATACCGCATAACCACATGGCAAACGCTCACTTTTATATATCTGGCGGTAATTACGCTAATCTCACACAGCCAAGCCGGCACGCCATAAAACACCGCGCCATAAAACACCTATCCGTAATTCGGCTAAACTAGTGCAGTGGAACGTACCTACAAAGTGCCGCCACGTTAAAAGGCCTGCTAAAGGAGAAACCATGGAAGACTACAAGCGCGAATTTATTGAGTTTATGGTCCAGAGCAACGTACTTACATTTGGCGATTTTACGCTCAAGAGTGGTCGCAAATCTCCTTTCTTCATGAATGCAGGTGCCTATGTCACTGGTGAGCAGCTCCACAAGCTGGGTCTTTATTATGCTCGCGCTATTCACGACAACTTTGGTCTGGATTTTGACGTAGTTTTTGGTCCTGCTTACAAGGGCATTCCCCTTTCTGTAATCACTGCAATGGGAATCAATGAGCTTTATGGCAAACAGGTTCAGTACTGCTCTAACAGAAAAGAAGCAAAAGATCACGGCGCTGATGCTGGCATGCTTCTCGGAGCAGAGCTTAAAGACGGCCAGAGAGTGGTCATGGTTGAAGACGTCACCACTTCTGGCAAGTCTATTGAAGAGACCTATCCTCTGATTACCTCTATTGCAAACATCGAGGTAGTTGGTCTTATTGTCTCACTCAACCGCATGGAAGTTGGCAAGGGCGGAAAAGTCGCAGCACTCCAGGAAGTCTCCGAGCGCTGGGGCATGCCAACCGCAGCCATTGTCTCCATGGATGAGGTTACCGAGGCCCTCTACAACAAAGAGGTTGACGGCAAAGTTATTATCGACGACACCTTGAAGAGCGCCATTGACGTCTACTACCAGCAGTATGGCGTTAAATAAGGCGAAAAAACCTCTGCGTAGAAACCTGACTTATGACTCTGACTCAACTTAAATACGTTCTTGCTATTGCTAAGGCGGGCACCATTAACGCCGCAGCTAAACAGCTCTTTATCTCGCAGCCTACCCTGAGTAGCGCAGTTAAAGAGCTTGAAGCCGAACTGGGAATCTCCCTCTTTAACAGGACCAGCAAGGGCGTTGAGCCTACCGCAGATGGCGAGGAGTTTTTGAGTTACGCCAGGCAAGTTGTCATGCAGACTGACCTCATTGAAGAGCGCTATCTGGGCACCGCTCCTGCCAAACAGCGCTTCTGCGTTTCTTGCCAGCACTATTCCTTTGCAGTTGAGGCCTTTGTCAACCTGATTAAAGAGCACGGCGGCTCAAAGTACGATTTCCGTATCAGAGAGACGCAAACGTACGAGATTATTGAAGATGTCTCAAAGCTAAGAAGTGAAGTAGGCGTCCTTTACCTCAACTCGTTCAACGAGCGCGTTATTAGAAAAACGCTGCAGGACCAGGGCCTGGTTTTCTCGCCATTGTTTAAGTGCAAGCCAAGCGTCTTTGTAGGAAAAGACAATCCGCTGGCAAAACGTCCATCGGTAACGCTCAACGATCTTGCCCCCTACCCTCGCCTTTCGTACGAGCAGGGCGAGCACAATGCGTTTTATTTCTCCGAGGAGCTTCTGGCAACACTTGATCGCGATAAGGACATCATGGTCCGAGACCGCGCCACTATCTTCAACCTGATTATTGGCCTAAACGGCTACACCATTAGCACTGGCCTTATTAATGAGGAGCTCAACGGACCAAATATTGTTGCAGTTCCTCTGGCTGTTGATGACTACATGGAAGTTGGTTACGTTACCCACGACGAGAAGAGCCTCTCGCCCTTTGGCGAGCTCTACATCGATGCGCTTAAGCGCTGCTGCCAGGCAGTTACGTGGGTGTAAGGTTTAGCTGCCTCCCAGTTTGCGCTAAAATAATACCTTACGTTTTTGAAGCGCACAGGGAGGCATCATGGGTCTTAAGTATGAAACCGCACGATATGAGGCATCATACGGAGCAATTTCACAACTTCCTTCTCCAGAAACTCCTGAGGTAGCCTTTGTGGGCCGCTCAAACGTGGGCAAGTCTTCCCTCTTAAATAAATTAATTGGTCGAAAGCAACTCGCACGAGTTTCAAGCGTTCCAGGTAAAACCGCTAATATCAACTTCTTTGATGTTGATGGCGTCAAATTTGTAGACTTGCCAGGATATGGATTTGCACGAGTTTCTCGCCAAGAAAAACAACGCTGGGCAGACCTCATTGGCGGCTACTTTGAGCAAGAACGCAGCTTTAACCTGGTTATTAGCCTTGTTGACATCAGGCACGAAGCGCAAAAGCTTGACCTGCAGATGATCAACTTTCTCCAAGAGGCTGATCTGCCCCTTGTAGTTGCATTTACCAAGGCAGACAAGATTGCTCGCGGCAAGCAAAATCAAGCCGCGGCCGCCCTGCGCAAGGCATTCCACATTACCCCTGAACAGACCATTATTACCTCGTCCGAGACCGGTCTGGGCATTGACGAGTTGCGTCGCCGCATCGAAGACGCAACTATCTAGGAGCATCATGGATCCAATCCACCAGCAAGAGCAAGAGCACCTCTCTCACGTATATCAAAAACTTGTTGAGATTCGTGAGGATTTGGACACAACGCTCAACACCACGCAAAAAGATGCAGCTAGAGACCTTCGTCAGATGAGTGAAGAAATCCGCCCGGACTTTGGCGGAGCGGACGAAACCATCGAGACCCTTGCGGCCATTGAGACGCTCAACAGCGTTATTGATACGTACAACCAGTACC
The DNA here is from genome assembly GCA_015258705.1 of Atopobium sp. GTDB lineage: Bacteria > Actinomycetota > Coriobacteriia > Coriobacteriales > Atopobiaceae > Lancefieldella. Next base: position 3,145 of record JABZHU010000043.1, read on the forward strand.
ACGATTTCACTGTCGAGAAACTCGGTCGCGTCGAAATTCTCTTGAGGCAGCCTTACTTTGCCAAGGTCACGCTCAAGATGCGACCTGGACGTCCTTCTCGTGATGTGTACATTGGCGCGGCAGGTATCACCGACAAAGACCGCACGCCGCTCATTGTTGACTGGCGCAGCCCCGTTGCCGAGACGTATTACAACCAAGAGATGGGTACTACGTCGTACCAGGTAGACGGCAAGAAAAGAACGGTTGAGCTGGAACTTAGACGACAGTTTGATATCACGCGCGACATGCTGAACCTCTACTTTGACACAACGGTTGCCATTGAAGACTCTCTGCTGCTTGCCGCTCTAAAGCGTCAGCACACCGAGAAGCTGCAGGCCATCACCGCGACTATTCAACGCGAACAAAACGTTGTGGTCAGGCACGAGGATGTGCCGGTTCTGCTGGTCAACGGCATTGCAGGCTCGGGAAAGACGTCCGTTTTGCTGCAGCGCATCGCGTACCTTCTGTACCAGCAGCGCACTACGCTGACCGCAGATCAGGTGTATCTGTTTACTCCCAACGAGATGTTTTCTCGCTACATTAACACCGTTTTGCCCAGCATGGGCGAGCACAATCCGCAGGTATTCACCTGGGATTCTTTCCTCAAGGCTTTGGGTCTGGCCGACCACGCTTCGGGCGCTCACAACAACCCCGATTCTCTTAAGAAACTTGAAGAGCAACTTGCCTCACTTGAGCTCTACGAGGATGATTTCAAGGCCATTTCTGTTGAGGGAACCACGCTTATCAAGCCAGCCCAGGTGGCTAGTTCTGTGGCAAAGTTCTCGCAATTCCCTGTTGGCCCGCGCCTCATTGCACTTGCCAAAGACGAGCTCCACACCCGCCTGGAGCGCAGGCTTGGTCAGATGGCCCACAACGACGAAATCCAGGAAGAGATGCTCTCTCTTGACGTTGAGCAGCAGCTTGAGGTCTTTGGTCGCACCATCAGCCCTTCCGACGAGGAAGAAGTCCTGGCGCGCACCCGCGAGTTCCTCAACTGGCGTTTTGCCTCTGCGCACGAGGTCATCGAGTCCGCTTCCTGGCTCCGCATCGACCGCATTGGCATGCGCCTGCTCAACACCTCAGCGCTCAGCGGTGCTGAATGTGTTTACCTGCGTCTTCTTATCACAGGCGCTGGCGAGAAAAACGTCAAGTTTGTCATGATTGACGAGGTCCAGGACTATACCGAGACGCAGCTTATGGTGCTTGGAAAGTACTTCTCGCGCGCGCACTTTTTGCTTTTGGGTGACTCCAACCAGGCAATTTGGGAAGACACCGCAACGTTTGAGCAGATTGAGAAGATCTTTACCGCAACACATGGCGAGGGCGCAGTTTCTACCTGCAAGCTTTTGACCAGCTATCGTTCTTCTCCCGAGATTACCGCGCTCTTTACCTCGCTTTTAAGCGAAGAAGAGCGTGGCCAGACAAGCTCCGTTCAACGCGGCGGTAAAAAACCTGAGTTCTTTGAGGTGGTCACTGACAACAAAGATACTGAGCGCGCCGAGTATCTGCAGACTATGAAGTCCCTTGTTGAGCAGGCACAAGAGTTTGACGGGCTGACCGCCATTGTGTGTACCGAGAAGTCTCGTGTTCGCTGGCTGGCCAAACAGCTGGAGGGGCTTTTTGCGGCGGACGGCGATGGCGCTGCGGACGGTGCAGCTGGCGGCGCAGCCGCGGGCGGCGATGCAGCGCAAACCGACGGTGCAGCGCAGAGCGAACCACGCACCGGCATCAAGGTGCTCACCATCCACGATTCCCTCCCCGCGAAGGGCGTTGTTCTTCTCGACCTTGCGCTGGCAAAAGGCCTTGAGTTTGATCAGGTTATCGTTGCCGATGCACAAGAGGAAGTGTATAAAGCAGACGGAATTTCTCGCCGTAGGCTCTATACCGCCCTATCACGCGCGATGCATCACGTGATTGTGGTCTCTCAGGGAAAGATGACTTCGCTGCTCAGCAAATTGCTTTAAAAAAAGCAATTTCTACCTGCGATTTTTTGGAAATTTACTGATTGAAGTTGGCTGGTTCGGGTAAATGCTAGTCATCGATAACATTTACCGTTGGAGGTTAGTATGTCCGAAGAATTGATTCCTGGTGTCATGAAGAACATCGACGCAAAAACTGTAGTAACGCTTAAAGACCAGGTTGCATGCCTTCCTGGCCAGGTCATCAGCAAGACCCTTGCACAAAACGATGCCGTTAGCGTCACCCTCTTTGGCTTTGGTGCGGGCGAAGAGATTGCAAGCCACCGCGCGGGCGGCGACGCATTTGTCACCATTCTTGAGGGTCGCGCAAACATCACCATCGATGACGACGTCTACACTCTTGAAGCTGGTCAGTCCATTGTGATGCCACTTGGCCATCCACATGCACTTCAGGCTCCAGAAGAGTTCAAGATGCTGCTGGTTGTTGTGTATCCGCAGAAATAATTTATATATTTACCTAACAATTCCGCAGGCATTTTCTATTTGACCAGGTGGACAGCGTGTCTGCCTGGTCAAATACTTTCTTTGTCCAATCAAATAGTCTCTCTGCCTGGTCAAATAGTATCTACTTCTGGCCTAATACTCTGTGTAATTACAATACACACCACATAACAGAATGGGTATACTATTTATGTCTGTGCAATCAGCAAAATGTTAAACCTAAAGAAAGGTGAGCTATGAGCCAGATTTTTGATGTTCACGCACGTGAGGTCCTCGATTCCCGTGGCAATCCAACCGTTGAGGTTGAGGTTGTTCTTGACGACGGCTCCTTTGGTCGTGCAATCGTTCCTTCCGGCGCTTCCACTGGTGAGTTTGAGGCTGTAGAGCTTCGCGACGGCGACAAGAGCCGTTACCTGGGCAAGGGCGTTCTGAAGGCAGTTGAGCACGTCAACACTGAGATCCGCGACCTTGTTATTGGTTGGGATGCAGAGGATCAGCGCGGCCTTGACCTTGCTATGATTAAGCTTGACGGCACTCCAAACAAGGGTCGCCTCGGCGCAAACGCTATTCTCGGCGTTTCTCTTGCTGTTGCTCACGCTGCAGCTGCTTCTGCTGAGCTTCCACTTTACGCTTACCTCGGTGGCGCAAACGCTCACACTCTTCCTGTTCCTATGATGAACGTCCTCAACGGTGGCGTCCACGCTGACAACAACGTTGACTTCCAGGAGTTCATGATTATGCCTGTTGGTGCTCCTGACTTCACCACCGCTCTTCGCTGGTGCGCACAGGTTTACCACACCCTCAAGGACACTCTGAAGTCCCAGGGCCTCAACACCGGTGTTGGTGACGAGGGCGGCTTTGCTCCAGATCTTAAGTCCAACGAGGAGCCACTTGAGCTTCTTTCCGAGGCTGTTAAGGCTGCTGGCTTTGAGCTTGGCAAGGACTTCCGCTTTGCTATGGACCCAGCTTCTTCTGAGTTCTACAACAAGGAGACCGGCAAGTATGACCTCAAGGGCGAGGGTCGCTCCCTTACCTCCGAGGAAATGGTTGCTTACTACGAGGAAATGGTCGAGAAGTTCCCAATCGTCTCCATCGAGGACGGTCTTGCAGAGGAGGACTGGGACGGTTGGAAGGTCCTTACCCAGCGTCTGGGCAAGAAGATCCAGCTCGTCGGCGACGACCTCTTTGTTACCAACACTCAGCGCCTGAAGAAGGGCATTGAGGTTCACGCTGGTAACTCCATCCTCATCAAGGTCAACCAGATTGGTACCCTGACCGAGTCCCTCGAGGCTATCGAGATGGCTAAGCGCGCAGGTTACACCGCAGTTGTCTCCCACCGTTCCGGTGAGACCGAGGACACCACCATTGCTGACCTTGTTGTTGCAACCAACGCTGGTCAGATCAAGACTGGTGCACCTGCTCGTACCGAGCGTGTTGCTAAGTACAACCAGCTTCTCCGCATCGAGGATGACCTCGCTGACGGTGCTGAGTACCTGGGCATGGACGCTTTCTACAACCTTCGCTAAACTCGCAGGTTGTGGGCTAGACGGCGCGCGTCCGGCCCGACCGAGCTGCAACGCCGTTTAGACTGCTAGAAACTACGAAGCCGCATCTCATTTGAGGTGCGGCTTTTTTGTGCGCGCGGACGGAGGGAGTCGGGTGCGACGGACGCATGTAGTGTGAGCGTCGGGTGCGTGCGCGGCATGGGACAAGGAACGGCTGCGAAACCTGCGGGTTTCTCGCCACGCGCGATGACTTGGCGGGCTCACGGGTCTCAAAAGCGCGGTCGCGTCTAGCTTCGAAACGCTCGAACACACCTATGTCAGATAATCTGCTGAAAATGCCTATACATTCCGCCTAAAACGCTCATCTCATGCAGAATATCTTCATTAGATGTGTTTTTCACCTTTGATTTTGCAGATTATCTGACTTAGGTGTGTTTACTTAACCCTGAAATTTAGGGTAATTAAATCTTTGATATATCTTCATTCATAATTATGTATATAAGACAGCACTTATGCATAAATATGAATTGAACAAACACAGATGAGTTCAAATCACATTGTCTAAGCCATTTCACAACGCATCCGATCCATCAAGCTCCACTTTATCTGCAGATTCTTGCCAACCCCCTATCAGCCGATATAACAGCACCGCAGCTCTTACGATTTATTAAGGAAAATCACTTTATTCTCACGGCGTCTCACTGACGCAGTAGCCTCCTGCCGCGGGTATACTTGATACGTCAACTCTCGAGAATCCGAGGCGCCCATGAACACCACATCAGAGCACGCAATTCGCACAATCCTGGTCGGACAGTCGGGCGGACCAACTGCAGCCATCAACGCATCGCTTGCAGGCGTTGTTCGCGCAGCTCATACCCAGGGACTTCGCGTGCTCGGGATGCGCAACGGAATCCAAGGGTTTCTTGAGGGCAAGGTTGTTGACCTGACGGAGGTACTTGAACTCACCGCATCTGAACCGAAAGCGTCCGAGCACGCTGCCACAAATCCTGGCGAGAAGAACCTCCAGCTCCTAAGAAAAACGCCATCGAGCTGGTTGGGCAGTTGCCGCTTTAAGCTGCCGGATCTTGGGATGGAACTTGCTGCCAGCTCAGAACCCGCGGAAACCTCCCCTATCTACCAGCAGATCGATGCGCAGCTCAAGAAATACCAGGTAGACGCCGTGCTATACATCGGCGGCAACGATTCCATGGACACCACAGACAAGCTGTCTCGCTACTTTGACCAGGTAGAAAGTCCCGTTCGTGTTGTTGGCGTGCCAAAAACTATCGACAACGACCTCGAAGGCACTGATCACACCCCCGGTTTTGGTAGCGCGGCGCGATTCGTCGCATCCGTAACCGCCGAGCTCACCCGCGACGGAGGCGTTTACAACAGCAAAAATGTAACGTTCATCGAAGCAATGGGTCGCGATGCCGGCTGGCTCACGGCCGCTGGCGCGCTCGCGCAAGATATTTGCGGTACTGCTCCGGATTTTGTGCTCCTGCCAGAGATTCCTCTTGATGAGCATGCATTACTTTCCGCCATTGAACAGCGACTTCGCGAGAAAAACAATGTGATTGTAGTTGTCAGCGAGGGCATCCATCATGCAGATGGTAGTTTCCTTTTTGATGCAAAGTCTGTTGCAATTGACACGTTTGGTCACCTTGCAGCGCAGTCTGGAACAGCAGCTTACTTGTCGCAGCTGGCCAAGGATCAGCTGGGCGTAAAGTCTCGCGGCATTGAGCTCAATACGCTGCAGCGCTGTGCCTCGCACGCTGCTAGTAAGGTTGACTTGGACGAGGCAGAGGGGCTCGGCGCCGCGGGAGTTGAGGCTGTTCTCCAAGGTAAAACGGGTGTTATGGTTGGCGTTCACCGAATTTCGGATGACCCATACGTTACGGAGATTCGCACCACCCCTGTCGCCGATGTTGCAAACAAGGTAAAGCTTGTACCTCGAGAAATGATCTCCGAGGACGGCTTCAACGTTACCAATGCTGCTCTGATATATCTGCGCCCTCTTGTCGCGGGCATGGAGGAGCCGATTTCCACCGACGGATTCCCTCGTTTTCTTGCAGAGTTATCGTAGCGATTCGTTGCGGACGCGACGGCCCTGTGCAGACACGTGCGATTCGTGGCGGACGCGACGGCGCCGTGCAGACGCGGGCGATTCGTGGCGCGCAGCCCGTTACTCCCCGAGGAACCTTACCTCAGGGTGAAGCTCGACATCAAACTGGCGCTTGACCTCGGCTTGAACATGCTCGATAACTGCATGAACCTCAGCAGCGGTAGCGTTGTCGTAATTGACCACAAAACCAGCATGCTTATCGGAAACACCGGCGCCGCCAAAGCGATAGCCTTTAAGACCAGCGTCGGTAACAAGCTTGCCTACAAAGTGACCCTCAGGACGCTTGAAAGTTGAACCGGCGGAAGGCAGCTCAAGTGGCTGCTTCTCCTCGCGAGCGCGCGTGAACTCTTCCATCTTTTCACGGATTTTCTCGCCATCTGCGCGATGAAGATTGAACGTGGCGGAAAGCACAATCATGCCCTCATCAGCGATTCTGCTGTGACGATAACCCAGGTCAAGCTCGGATGCGTCCAGCGTAGCAAAGGTGCCATCGGCGAGAAGAACGCGGACGGATTTGAGCACGTCAGCGATGCAGCCGTCGTAAGCACCTGCGTTCATGAAGCATGCGCCGCCCACAGAACCTGGGATGCCACACGCAAACTCCAGTCCAGAAAGGTCCAGCTCACAGGCCATCTCGGACGCCTCTTTGAGGCCAACGCCGGCCTGGCAGGTCATCTCGGTGTCGTCGATGCTTACGCTGGTCACGCCATCAGCGACGGCAATGATG
>JABZHU010000044.1:0-9919 GCA_015258705.1 Atopobium sp.
TAAACCCTGAGGGAACTAAGGAATACTTTTTAAATTCATGCTTGATGTACCACTGAGTACCTAATCCAAGTACTAAAGAGGAAACCACTAAAATAACGTATGGGATAAACGCACCTGAGTAATACATATTTTTCTCCTATCTATGTATAGAGATGAGTATACCCAACTCACCGGACAAAAAGTCAGGTTTGCAAGAGTAATCGGTAGCCACTTGTTCTTAAGCTTAGGAGCAGCTTTTACAGTAGCTCTACTCGACCGTTTTTAACTGTTAGTCCTACCTCGCCATTGAGCAGTCCAACAAGCTGCTTACCTACTAATTGATAGCGCCATCCGGTTTTAAGTCTTGCGTCAGACCTATCCAAAAGCAGATCAGTAAGATCATCTTTATTGGCAATTAACGGAGATGCAATTCCCTCTTTTTCTGAAACAATCCTGATAAGAGCATACATAAGCTCAACAACACCTTCAGAACCAGCTGAGGGATGAGCGTGATGCTCGATTTTTGGACACTGATCTGCAGGTGTCTTTTGTCCACGCTTAATTGCATCTAGTAGATGCACTACCCCACCTTGAGAGATTTGCTCAGTGCCGCGAATTTTGCGCAGTCTATCTGGTGTTGTAGGAACACGACGACAAATCTCAATAATGAGTTCGTCAGAAAGCACCCACTTGCGTGGAACATCTCTTTTAGCAGCAGTTTCTTCTCGCCAGGCGCACACCTCTCGAGCAATAGCAAGTTGTCTGCGCGTAAGCGAGCCAGAACGTTTCAAACGGAGATATGCCTGATAGGGGTCTCGGCGATACTGCTCAATATTAGTATGCTGGTCCATCTCTGGCTTTACCCAGCTCAGACGATCAAGCTTGATGAGCTTCTCGACCATTTGATTGTAGATTGCGGGAAGATATCTCACGTCATCCTCGGCATATACCAACTGCTCTTTATCAAGAGGTCGCTTTGACCAGTCTGTTAAAGACTCAGCCTTAGCAAGCTTAACGTTAGCAAAATTTTCTACCAGACCAGCGTAGCTCACCTGCTGACGCATGCCCAAGAATGCAGCTGCTACCTGCGTATCAAATACAGGAGCGCATGCGCAATCCATTTTTTCTAGTAAAACTTCAAGGTCTTGTGAGCATGCGTGGAAAATCTTGACAATCTGCGGATTTTCCAGGAGCTCTTTAAGCGGAGTTAGGTCATCAATAAGCAAGGGATCAATCGCAGCAATTTCTGAACCTGTGGAAACCTGCACTAGGCAAAGCTTGGGAAAGTAGGTTTTCTCGCGAAGAAACTCCGTATCAACTGCAAGGATATGCGAAGTCTTTGCTCGCTCGCAAAATGCGGAAAGTTCTTCTGAGGTTGCTATATACAATGCGTCCATCCAATTGCCGATTAAGTACCTAACGTAAAGCGATACACTCATACGTATCAAAATGATATACCAGCTTGTTGCAAATCTTCGGAGGATATATGAGAACCCTCATCATTCACAATCCTTGCTCGGGTTTTAGCTCTGACGCAATCTTTGAATTTGAGCGCGCTCTTCTGAAAAGCGGCGACGAATGCCTGGTAAAGCTAGTTGAAAGCCAATGGCGCACAGATGAGGTTCTGAGTTCTGTTCAGCCTGAAGATTTTGACGTAGTGGTGCTCTCGGGCGGAGATGGCACCGTATCTAGCCTGCTCTACGGCCTTAGAGGGTGCCAGACACCTATTCTTGTCTTCCCTTCTGGAACCGCTAATCTTCTGGCAGCAAGTATTGGAAATGCTCCTGAACCTAATGCACTGGCGCTGGCCTGCAGAAACCTTCAGACCGCTCAGCTTGACCTGGGTGAGATTACCTGGACCACAGTATCGGGAGAAACCCATGTAGCTGGAGTTCCTTTAATGGCTGGCACAGGCCTTGACGCAGAAATTATGCGTTCAGCTATCCCCCACAAACAAACCTTTGGAGAAGCCGCGTATTTTACTGCAGCCCTAGCCAACCTTATGCCGCCAGTTCATGACTTCAAAATTACTGTTGACGGCAAAGTACATGAGCTTCAGGGCATTGGCTGCCTTATTGCAAACAGTTCCATGATGCAAGCAGGAATTGAATTAGCCCCTGGTAATCGTATGAATGACGGTCTGCTTGAGGTTATTGTCATTGAGACTCACATGACTGCAAAACTGGTACGCCCACTGCTTTCTGGTTTCTTAGATCGCACGGGAGACTCGCTTGGTAGGCCCTACCTCAATAGCTTTAGCGGCAAAGAAATTACCGTTGAATCAACAGCACCTATGCCACTGGAAGTAAATGGCGAGGTCACCTGCCACGACATCTACGCCTATTCTGCTAGGTGTCTTCCTGGCGCGGTAAACGTTGTAGTGGACCACATGAGCCCTTACAGTAAGAAAGCGTAAGCGCAGGTAAACAGCACAATAGGCGCCGCCAAAGCTTGCATTTTCTTTTCTTTCATTTTCGTAACATTCAGCCAAAAAGATTGCACGTAACCGTCATATTAACTAATCTTTTATAGATACATTACTAGGGCACGCTCACGATTTTCTAATGTGTGCACACAGTTGATGGGATATTTTTTTGGTTGACGTTTCTAAAATTCGCGAGAGGTTCGATGAGCTTTCGACTCCTATTCTGAAGTCCGGAAGACTCTATCAGCTTGCATCTTTTACACAACATGGAACTACCAGCACGCTCGACCACGTTATTGCGGTTGCTTATAGCAGCCTTGCCTTTGCCATGAACGCTGGCATCAAAGTTGACGAGCATGCTCTTGTACGTGGCGCGCTTCTTCATGACTACTACCTCTATGATTGGCACGATCACGAGGCCGCGCCAGACAACTGGCACGGATTTACGCACCCTCGCCATGCACTTGATAATGCTCGCGAGGATTTCCCTGATTTAACCCCTGTTGAGGAAGACATCATCTTGCATCACATGTTTCCTCTGGTTCCTATTCCACCTCATACCAAAGAGGCTTGGATTGTAACAACTTGCGATAAAGCTTGTTCAACTGCAGAAACACTAACAGGCAATCCATACAAAAAAGATGGTTTCCGCCCAACGGGTTTCTCGACACCTGAAAGCGATTTTCAGGGCACAACAAACAGTGAGTCAAATGAGTTTAACGACTACATGGACTACGGAAACCTCTCGTGAGCACTATGACTGAGACACTGCGTACGCTCTTTGCACTCGATAAGAATATTGAGCTCTTTGTGCAGCATCTGCCTCAGATGGTCATAATTTTTGCGCTGATTTCTTTTGGTGGTTGGGTATACGAGACTATTTACTGCTCCGTTGTTGAGGGAGAATTTACCAAGCGCGGTTTTCTTTTTGGTCCTACCTGCCCTATTTATGGCATTGGAGCGCTTGCGGAATGGCTGGTACTAGGCCAGATTTCTAATCCAATTGTTGTCTTTATCATTGGTGCAGTTTTAGCCACAGTTATTGAATATTCAACCGGCCTCTTTTTGGAGCGTCGTTTTAAAAAGAAGTGGTGGGACTACTCCATGTTTAAGTTCAACTTGCATGGCCGAATTTGTCCCCAGGCCAGCGCGGTGTTTGGCGCGTTTTCTGTTACCTCAGTTTTTGTGCTCGTTCCAACGATGCTTAATATTTTGATGATTTTCTCCAAGCATACTGTCTCGGTTGTGGCGTTTATTGTGGTTACGCTTTATTTTTTGGACACGGTTGCTAGCCTTCTTTGGAATGGGCCTACTACCCATCACAAAGTTGAAGCCGCAGCTCAAGATGCATCAATGAAGGTTGAAGAAGCCGCACAGAATGCTTCGCAAAAAGTAAGCGCTGCGGCACAAAACGCATCGCAGAAAGCAAACGCAGCAGCTCAAAAGGCAAATGCGGCGGCCCAGAATGCAACTCTTATTGCAACCCAAAAGGCTCAACAGGTTTCGCAAAAAGTCCAGGTAACTAAGCAAAAACTTGACGATACCACGCAAAAAGTCAGAGACCGCTTTCCGGGTTCGTTCCCATGGGACAACTAGACGTGTTTCTCGACATATCGTAATACCTCAGCAAACGCTGATTTCGAGTTTGGATTTGTATGTACACCATTGAAAGTAGAGTTAGATATAGCGAGTGTGATGAGACCGGAAAGCTTTCCCTGGTAGGCGTTATGAACTACCTGCAGGATTGCTCGACGTTCCACTCAGAAGATATTGGCCGCGGCTTTAAGCAGCTGACCAGCGAGGGATACGCATGGGTCCTGGCAACGTGGCAAATTCAAGTTGACCGTCTTCCCCAGTTTGGCGAGAAGATCTGCGTAGGTACCTGGTCATATCAGATGAAGGGTCTTCAAGCATCAAGGTCGTTTATCATCAATGATGCTAGCGGCGCGACTATCGTAAAAGCTGACTCTACCTGGTATTTGATGGATATCAATGAAGGCAAGGCTGCTCGTGTTCCAGAAAGCGAGAGCGTCTACATTACCGGCGAGCCTCGCGTAGATTTGCCGCCAACTCCTCGCAAAATTGCACTTGAGGGAAACGCCGTTGATGGTCCAGCTATTCTTGTTTCTCAGCAGCATCTGGATACAAACAAGCACGTTAATAATGCTCAGTACGTGCTCATGGCTGTCGACACGCTTGTGGCCCTTGGCTATTCTCACAAGCTGCGCCGCATTGTGGTTCAGTACAGAAGTCAGGCGCGCTTGGGCGACACCATTACTCCCCAGATATACACCGATGAGACGGGTTTCTCGGTAGTGCTCAAAGATGCCGAGAGTTCCACCGTCTTTGCAACAGTCAGGCTGGAGGGGTAACATGGCCGAGGCCAAAACAGTCAATGTAGCTGCAGCTATCTTCTATAAAGACAACAAAATTCTTGCCGCTTGTAGAGCTGATGCGGATAATGCTGGCTTCTGGGAGTTTCCTGGTGGAAAAGTCGAGGCTGGAGAAACCTCTGAGCAGGCGCTGCGTCGAGAAATTCAGGAAGAGCTGCACTGTAGCGTGCAGGCAGCGTTTTTCTACGACACGGTAGCTTACTCCTACCCCACCTTTGACCTGCATATGGATTGTTATATCTGCACACTGGGTGAGTCTAAGGAGCCTATCGCGGACCCAGAGATTCACTCGGAGCTTCGATGGCTTGCTCAAAACGAGCTGCTTGACGTGCAGTGGCTTCCCGCGGACATTGAGCTTATCAAGCAGCTTGGCACGTTCTGGAACGACATCTTTGCGTCGCAGCACCTGTAGGAGCTACGGACGCGTGAACCGCGGGCGCGTAAGCCGCGGGCACAAGCGCTACGGGCGCGGATGCTGCGGACGCGGACAAGCTGTCGTGTGCAAAATACTTTGCAGAGTATGTGGAGTGACAAAAAGAGGGGTTTCTCGCCATGAAATCCTTGGGCGACGACGGGTATCATCAAAGTGTAAGCGTTTGATTGAGGATTGATGGCAAAGAAAGACGACAACCAAAATACCAGGGACAACAGGCATGAATTTGGCGGCGAGGGCCCTGACTTTGACCCAAACGATCCGTCGCAGATGCCTGATGGCTCTCCCCTCCCTGCAGGATTGCTATTTTTTATAGTTATTATGCTGCTCTCGGGACTGGGACGTTCTTGTGTTTCGAGCAATCAGACTTCTTCAAGCCCGCTTTTTGGGGACCCCTACAGCGCTTATACTGACAGCAACTGGTAATGTGTTTGGCAGAGGTTTGGTAGAAGCTTGTCACATGCGCAAATACCAGGTGTTTATTGCAATTCGAACAGTAATTTGAAGGATTGAATATGAGCAAAGCAGATCGCATTTTTATTGATATGTGCTCCGACATTATTGAAAACGGCACTACCACCGAGGGCGAGAAGGTCCGTCCTACCTGGGAAGATGGTACCTCCGCATACACAATCAAGAAGTTTGGCGTCTGCAATCGCTATGATTTGCGCGAGGAGTTTCCAGCGCTGACGCTTCGTCGCACTGCGCTCAAGAGCGCCATGGACGAGGTTTTGTGGATTTACCAGAAGAAATCTAACAACGTTAACGATCTTAACTCACACATCTGGGATTCATGGGCTGATGAGTCTGGTTCCATTGGCAAGGCGTACGGTTATCAGGTTGGACAGGTTTCTCACTACGCCGATGGCGACTATGACCAGATGGATCGCGTACTCAAGGACCTCAAAGAGAATCCGTTCAGCCGTCGTATTATGACCAACCTGTATACCTTTGCCGATCTTTCTGAGATGAACCTCTACCCTTGCGCATTCAACGCAATTTACAACGTTACTCAGGAGCCAGGTAAGGATAAACCTACGCTTAACCTGCTGCTTGTTCAGCGTAGCCAGGATATTCTTGCGGCTAACAACTGGAATGTTTGCCAGTACGCTATCTTGCTCATGATGGTTGCGCAGGTCAGCGGCATGGAGGCTGGTGAGCTGGTTCACATGATTGCCGATGCTCATATTTATGATCGCCACGTTGACATTGTTAAAGAATTGATTTCTCGTCCTACCTTTGATGCACCAAAGGTGAGCCTGAACCCTAACATCACCAACTTCTACGACTTCACTACTGACGACCTCATTGTCGAGGATTATCAGCACGGTCCGCAGATCAAGAACATTCCGATTGCGGTTTAGGCGCAGTTGCTGCGGACGCGGTTGGCGCTGCTGACGCGGCCATCGCGGCAGGCACGCCCGAGCAGACGCGGCTGGCGCTGCAGGAGCGCCCGAGCAGATGCTCAAGCTAAGATCATCATTTCATTTAAGACGATACTTGCCAGGAGAACCACATGAACGCAATTGTTTCTGTAACACGCGATTGGGGCATCGGATGCGACGGAGATCTTCTCATCCCCAACAAGGCCGACATGAAGTACTTTGTTGAGCACACGCGCGGTTGCACGGTTGTCATGGGCAGAAAGACGCTGGAGAGCTTCCCTGGTGGACCGCTTAAAGGTCGCCGCAACATTGTCATTTCTAGAAATGCCGATTACCAGGTCGAAGGCGTTGAGGTGGTGTCGTCGGCAGAGGAAGCGCTTCGTTTAGTTGCGGATGAAGCTCCCGAGAAGGTCTGGCTTATTGGTGGAGCTTCAATTTACCGTGCTCTTCTCGACAAGTGCTCTTACGCGTACATCACGAAGCACGACACCGTGGTTGATGCGGATACGTACTTCCCCAACCTGGACGAAAATTCTGCATGGGAAGTTTGTAACGAGGAAGATGGCGGCGTGACTCCAGAAGGTGTCGCTTTCAAGTTTGTGACTTATCGACACATTTAGGCGTCGTAGGGCCTACCAAGAGCTTTTTTGTTGTTGCGCACAATCCATCAGTGCGTCCAATCGAATGAATTTTATGTTGATTGGACGAAACAATTTATGAGTTCTTTAGTTTAATTTTCATGCAAGTCCTCTTTTACCTAATGGTATGAGGGGACTTTTTATTATGGCAAAACCGAGTCAGGGAACTGACAAATAGCTGTCAGATTGCTGACAAAGCGTGCTGATATATTCGTTTCTCATTCTAAGGAGGAACGAATGGATATTATTTTCTCGCATGAAACTGCACTTCAAATCTGTGGTCAACTTAAGATTCACGGAAATGATGAGGTGTTATCACAACGCTCATCAAGGGATTTCCGCGCAACGTACGCTGCATGTTCAGATGAGATGTATGAGGAGAAACTTCGATTTCTGAAGAAAGAATATGGCATAGTTTTGACTAAAACCACTCATGAAATACTCAGAGATAATTCAAGGACAAGGTCTTGCGATGCGCGAGTATCTCATCAATTCAAATGCCTTTTACCTGTTGGTTCGCTTATTGATCTTGGACAAAATGTGTATTGTATCTCGCCTGCTTTAGCTGTTTGTATGATGTCAAGGAATAAGAGTCCTCTCCATCAAATTGTGCTTGCAAATCTAATGATGTCCAGTTATGGTCATCTCGCAAACGGTGAACTCTGCGAATTTGATGTTCCGTTGGTAACTTCGAACGAGCTTACGTCTCTTTTGAGTGCACTTGAACCTTATTCTCCAGGTTTGAGAACTACGCGAAGAAACATGCGCTATTTCTTCTCTGATGCAGCCTCTCCCATGGAGGTCAAAATGGCAATTAGATCTGCCATGCCATATTGTGAAGGTGGTTTCAATCAAATGCCGATTGCGTTGAATAAATCGTATGTAATAAAAGACCAAATAAACCAAGAGGTTCAACCTAAAGAGCGAAGGTTAGATTTACTTTATGGCAAGATGTTCAAATCAAATTTGTCTGGATTAAATTTAGTAGCTATTGAATATAACGGTGCATATCATGATGACTTCTTTCAGCAAAGAAAAGACAATCAAAGAACAAATGAGCTGAATTCGGTGAGTATTAAGGAGTACTTTGTGAATGCGGATATCTACAGAAACCAGCTCGCAATGCAAAATATGTTCCTAAGCATTAAAAAGGACTTGGGAGATAGCAATCTGTACCGGATTAGGCGGATGTTACGTCAGTATTCTCATGAGCAATTCATTTTGATGAATAAACTTGATTCAATATACAGATTTATGAATGAACTAATATATAAAATTTAACTATCCCTGAATTGCCCCATGCGACAACACAGCAATGTCGGATAATCTGCAAAATTCGATGCTAATAGCACATCAAATGACGATATTCTGCACTAAACACGCATTATTGAAGCAATGTATAGCCTTTTTTGACAGATTAAGTGACATAGATGTGTTATGTGAATCTGTAGCAACAGTTTCAATAGAATTTGCACATCAGACAATCAGGCAGAAAGTTTAGAAGACAAGAAAAAGAGCCGGTTACCTGGGGTTTAGGTAACCGGCTCTTGTTTTGTGCTTTACGCGCTACGAGTCGGAAGCGGTGAATGCGCGACGCAATGGATGCGCTACGTAGCGGCCGCGGCAGTTGCGACTGTGACGCCCGCGAGAATTAGTCCTCGTAGAAGCCTGGCTCGCGACCGTAGTAAGCATCCAGGTAGAGCTCGCGGAGCTCGGAGACAAGTGGGTAGCGTGGGTTTGCGCCAGTGCACTGGTCATCGAATGCCTGCTCAGACATCTCGTCAAGGGTATCGAGGAAGTACTTCTCATCTACGCCGTAGTCCTTGATGGTCTCCTTGACGCCGATGTATGCCTTGAGCTCCTCAATCTTCTTGACGAAGTTCTCAAAGACCTCACGGTCATCCTTGCCGGTAACGCCGCAGAAACGACCTGCCTCAGCGTAACGTGCGAGGGTGTGTGGGTGATCATACTGTGGGAAGGTACCCATCTTTGTTGGTCGCTCGGCTGCGTTGTAGCGCATTACGCGAGTAAGGACGATTGCGTTTGCCCAACCATGTGGAATATGGTGGAAAGCGCCCAGCTTGTGAGCCATAGAGTGGTTGATACCAAGGAACGCATTAGCAAATGCAAGTCCACCGAGGCAGGATGCGTTTGCCATGTGATCGCGTGCCTCGACATCGTTTGGATTGTCATAAGCGCGTGGCAAGTACTCAAAGACAAGTTTCATGCCGCGAAGAGCCATGCCATCTGTGTAATCTGATGCCATCATGGAGACAAATGCCTCGAGGCAGTGAGTAAGAACATCGATACCAGAAGCAGAGGTCAGGCCCTTAGGCTGGCTCATCATGTTGTCGGTATCAACGATTGCCATGTTAGGCAGCAGCTCGTAGTCTGCAAGTGGGTACTTAACGCCGTTGTCAGCATCAGTGATGATGGCAAATGGAGTTACCTCGGAACCGGTACCAGAAGAAGTTGGGATAGCAACGAAGAATGCCTTGTTGCCCATCTTAGGATAGTTGTAGACACGCTTGCGGATATCCATGAAGTCCGCCGCCATGTCCTCAAACTTCTCCTCTGGATTCTCGTACATGGACCACATAATCTTACCTGCGTCCATAGCAGAACCGCCGCCGATTGCGATGATGCAGTCTGGCTCGAAGGAGCGA
>JABZHU010000177.1:0-2316 GCA_015258705.1 Atopobium sp.
CTGTTGGATTGAACTAATTCCCAGTACAAATGCCACAATCAAGAAGGGGAGAAGACCGGCAAAGATCATTCGACAGCCAAGATGCTCTGCAATCCAACCACCAGCTGAAGGTCCTACTGCAGGTGCAACGGCGGTAACTAGCATGCCGATGCCCATCATGACGCCCATGTTTTTAAGTGGAGCCTGTTCGGTGATGATGTTGAACATCAGTGGTAGCGCTAGACCGGTGCCAATGCCTTCTAAAATACGGCCAAGCAGCAATAACATAAACGTTGGAGCAGCAAATCCACAAAGAATGCCGCTGATGTAGAAAATCATGGCTACAGTAAAGATACTTTTTGTCTTGAATCGTCTGTTTAAAAACGACGACATAGGCATGATAATAGCAAGAATCAAAAGGTACGAAGTAGTCATCCATTGTACCGTTGAGGTGCCAATAGAGAATTCCTCCATTAACGTTGGAAACGTCACGTTCATGGCAGTTTCTACGACAACTCCCGAGAAGGACATAATTCCTGTTGCAATTACAGAAAGAACAAGTTTTGCGTTGAGCTCTCTTTTAAACATTTAATCCCTTCTTTTCTCGGCGGTACATCGTAACACTATTCAAAGTAGGTTTTATAGCTGTAAGCGCATTTTTTGAGTTTTTAATATGTTTTTGTTTATGGAGAATCTCATTTCATAAGTTATTTTTTTCTTTTTATTGGACTAAATTAGTGGTATAAATAACTAAAAGAGGTGATGAAGATGACTAGTTCTTTTATTGCCAGTAGAACATATCTACCATCTAAAAATGAAATTTCTAGGTTCTAACAATTTCTTTATTTATACATTAAATGCCCTGTGGAGTAATATTTCTGGACATGAATTTATTACCTCAATAGTGGGCTTTTAAGCATTTAGGAGCATGAATTTATGGGAGCACCAGAGATAATAATTCTTATTGTTCTTTTTCTAATCTTATCTATCATGTTTTTCTTTGGACGAAAGGCCTTTATTTGGCTTTCTCGCTATCTTAAGAAACTTGATGGCTTACAGGATTCTATTGATGATTTGAATAGAAAAATATAAGCAACGATTTGTTCAATCTAAATTAGAAAAACGGGGTGGTTTTAAACCACCCCGTTCTGCTTAGCAATATTGCGTGTTAGCAAGCTGTTTATTTAGCTTTGCCTTGGTTTGCAACAGCGTTAATCTTTGCCTCGATGACAGCTGGATCGCCAATATAGTGCTTGTCTACAATGTTCCAGTCCTTGTCAAAGGTGTATGCGCAAGGAATGCCAGTTGGGATGTTAACCTCAAGAATCTCTTCTGGAGTGAGGTGCTCAAACTGCATAACAAGAGCGCGAAGGCTGTTGCCGTGTGCAGCAATAAGAACACGCTTACCTGCCTCAAGCTGTGGCTTGATCTCCTGCTCAAAGTAAGGCCATGCGCGTGCAATGGTGTCCTTCAGGCACTCAGTGTAAGGAAGATCCTCTGCTGGAACATCGCGGAACATTTCTTGAACGTGAGGATCGCGCTCGTCGCCTGGCTCAAGAGCTGGTGGCTGAACATCAAAGGAACGACGCCAAATCTTTACCTGCTCCTCGCCGTGCTCGGCAGCTGCATCAGCCTTGTTGAGGCCCTGAAGTGCACCATAGTGGCGCTCGTTCAGACGCCAGGTCTTATGAACAGGAAGCCAGTTACGGTCAAGCTCATCAAGAACATGATTCAGAGTGTGAATAGCACGCTTGAGCAGAGAAGTGTAGCAAACATCAAAGTCATAGCCAGCCTCTTTAAGAGCACGACCACCAGCTGCTGCCTCCTCGTGACCAGTCTCGGTAAGGTCAACGTCAGTCCAACCAGTGAACAGGTTGAGCTTGTTCCACTCAGACTCACCGTGGCGAACAATAACAAGGTGCATGTACTGATCTTCAGCCATTAGGCTTCCTTTCTACGCGTCAAACTTTGTGCACCATACGTGGTAAACACCAAGTTTTTGGCAATACTTTACATACAGGTGCAAGACAAAACGCTTGCGAATAATATTCTACCGCACACCGAAAAATACGTGCGAATCAATGTCTAAAAGATTTTGCATATCGCGTGTGCCAACTTTGAACTGCCTCCCATTTCTTGGACACGAGAAATAGGAGTCAGTTCAAAACACACCTAAGTCGGATAATCTGTTAAAAAGACGTATACATTACGCTGAAAATACCTCAAACGTGCAGAATATCGTCATTAGATGTATAAAATGCCCTCATCTGAGCAGATTATCCGACTTAGGTGTGTTCTGTAGATACAGAATTTATCGATAGTTAAATTTCTTATATA
>JABZHU010000178.1:0-2288 GCA_015258705.1 Atopobium sp.
CTCTCTCAAAATTCAACACGAGTTTTTGTCCGGTGAAACTTCTACACTAGAGGTGAAAAACATCTAGAGAGGATACACATGAACATCACTAATCCTTTTGCACCTCATTTGACCGGACAACTTTCAGAAGAAACTCAGGCTCTTGTGGCTGAGCAAATAGCCAAGGGAATCTTAAGTCCTTACGCGTGCAAAAATGAAGACATCATTCGCCGAGATTCTACCCATGACCAGGCATCGCTTTTGCGTCCGGCTTTCATGCGAGATGTCGAGAAAATCATGCACACTCCCGCGTATAACAGACTAAACGGCAAAACACAGGTCTTCTCGTTCCGCGCGCATGATGACATTACGCGCCGCGGTCTTCATGAGCAGCTTGTTTGTAGAGTTGCCAAAGATATTGGACGCGCTCTTGGCCTTAACCTTGATTTGATCGAGGCAATTGCTCTTGGTCATGACGTGGGACATACTCCTTTTGGTCATGCAGGGGAGTATTTCCTCAATGATATTTATCACGAGCAAACGGGACGTTGGTTTTTCCACAACGTACAGAGCGTACGCGTGCTTGACGGCCTCTATGCAAGAAACCTCTCTTTACAGACGCTTGATGGAGTAATTTGCCACAACGGCGAGTTTGAGCAGCAGATACTTCAAATGAGTGATCTTTCAACTTTTGATGAGTTTGATAAGGTGGTAAAAGATTGCTGGGAGAGAGGTCCTCAGGCTATTGCACACCTGCGTCCTATGACGCTTGAAGGTTGCGTCATGCGCATCTCTGACATTATTGCGTATGTTGGAAAAGACAGACAGGATGCGCTTCGTGCAGGCGCTGCTACAGAAGAAACATTTGACGACGGTCTTGGTGGTGCTTATAACGCATGGGCTACTTCTGCTTTTGTTGCAGACATTGTTCAGAATAGCTTTGGCAAGCCTCAGATTTCTCTTTCAGAAGAAGCATTTAAAGAGATGAAGCGAGCAAAGCGCGAGAATTACCAGAAGATTTATGGTGCATCAGAAGCCAATGGTGATTTCTCTGAGGACATTAAGCACCTGTTTGAGAAGTTGTACGAATACGAGTTGTCCTCGCTTAAATCTGGTGATCAGAGCCTTGCAATCTTTAAGCATCATATTGAGCCGGTGAGTAGGCACCTTTCTAGGTACGGCCATACCTATGACTGGAAGAGTGATGCGCATCGCACTGTTGTTGATTTTATTTCCGCAATGACTGATGACTACTTTGTAGCTACCTGCGAAGCACTTTTCCCAGAAGCTCAGGAGCTCTTTCCAAAGAGGAGCTACTTTGCAGAAGGAGTACGCGCGTAAGGTTTGCCACTCAGTCACGGTGTGGCAAACGGGCATGTAAAGAGCATTTGTGTTGAGCGAGCTTCTCGCCAAGCTTTTATGTTTGAGACGGGGTAAAATAGCTGCATGGATACTTTATTTTCTGGCATGGAACGTGCCGCTAAAAAAGCTAATGCACCACTTGCTGCTCGCATGCGTCCTACCACGCTTGATGGATACGTGGGTCAGGAAGATGCGGTTGGTCAAGGCTCCTGGCTGCGCAAAGCAATTGAGCACGATACGCTCTCGTCCGTTTTGCTGTATGGTCCAGCTGGCACTGGTAAGACCACGCTTGCGCGCATCATCGCTCATACAACGCACGCAGAATTTGTAGAAGTATCGGCAATTACGGGCACCGTTAAAGATCTTCGCAGAGAGATTGAAGCCGCAGAATCAAGGCTTTTAACAGCAGGTAGAAGAACTATTTTGTTCATTGATGAGATTCATCGTTTTACGCGCTCTCAGCAAGATGCCTTGCTTCACGCAGTAGAAGACAGAATAGTTGTACTTATTGGGGCTACTACAGAAAACCCTTACTTTGAGGTTAATAGTGCTCTGATTTCTCGCTCTCGTGTAGTGGAGCTGCATGCATTGTCAGATGAGGCAATCGATGAGCTCATTCAGCGAGCACTTGAGTCAGAAGATGGTCTAGCAGGCGCATTTGTTCTAGAAGAAGATGCTCGCAAAGAGATTGTGACACTTGCGGGCGGAGATGGTCGTGCGGCCTTAACTTCTCTTGAGCTTGCTTCTCAGATGGTTGATGTTCCAGAATCTGCTGACGGCAAAGCATCTGAGCCGCTTGTTATTACCAAGCAAAACGTTCTTGAGGCAAATCCTCGTCGCGGACTTCCCTACGATAAAGCAGGAGATATGCACTATGACATTATCTCTGCGTTTATTAAGTCTATGCGAGGCTCAGACCCAGATGCGGCACTGTATTGGCTTGCGCG
>JABZHU010000045.1:0-9683 GCA_015258705.1 Atopobium sp.
GTTTTCTCGTAGAAGGTTTGTTTATGGAGCAACTTGCGCACGTATTTTCACTTATCGTTCAGCCCGCATACGACTTGACCGGCAGTTGGTGGGCTGCAATCTTTCTTTTTACCCTTGCAACTAAAATCATCCTGATGCCTCTGGCACTTTGGACGCAACAAAACTCTATTGTTATGGTGCGCCTTATGCCCGAGACCTTCCGTTTGAAGACTCGCTACTTCGGCGACAGGGAGACCATCGAGGAGCGCTCCAACGAGCTCAACAAAAAGGCAGGTTATCACCCGCTATTGAGTCTTATTCCTCTGGCAATCCAGGTAGTCATCCTGTTTGGCCTAGTTGACGTTATCCATGGCATCACTGATTCTGGCGCACCTGGCACAGAGTTTTTGGGCATGACCCCAATCATCGACGGTGGTATCACCTGGATTATGCCACTGGCAGCAGCTTTGTCCTCGGTTGCTCTTGGCCTTGCTTCCAACAAGCTGAACCCACTTCAGCGCGAGCAGTCTCGTGCTGAGAAGAACACCACAAACGGCCTTTCTATTGCAATGTCGCTGGTACTTGCAGTCTACGTTGTCTGTGGCATGGCGTTCTATTGGGTCTGCTCAAACCTTCTCTCAATCCTGGTCCAAATTGTCTGCAACATCATCATTGACCCTCGTAAGCAGGTTGATTACGACGATCTCAACGCTGCTCGCGATGAGTTTGAGGCAATGGACGCAGCAACCAAGTCCACTCACAAGTGGTTCCAGCGCGATCCTCATGCCGCTCGCGAAAAAGAGGACTACAAGCGCTTCTTTGATACCATCGGCAAGCACCTGGTTTTCTATTCCGAGTCAAGTGGTTTCTACAAGTACTTCCAGGGCGCCATCGAGTGGCTGCTGGCAAATTCTGACATTCGTATTCACTACGTCACCTCTGACCCTAACGACCAGGTCTTTGAGCTGGCAAAACAGCAGCCTCGTCTGATTCCGTATTACTTGGGTCAGCGTCGTCTCATCACGCTCTTTATGAAGCTGGATGCCGACGTTGTGGTAACTTCCCTCGGTGACCTGGAGAGCTCCTACATGAAGCGCTCCTACGTGCGCAAAGATGCTGAGTACATGTACATGTGCCACCACATGACCTCCATGACGGTCACCTCAACGCGCAACGAGTACACCTACTACGACGACGTCCTTTGTGTTGGTCCTCACCAGCAGCACGATCTTGAGCTGGTCGAGAAGTACTACGGTACGCCATCTAAAAGAAAGCCAGCTATTGGCTACGATCTTCTCGACAGATCAATCAAAAACTACCAGAAGCAGAATCTGGGCCAGCGGAAACCTGGCGAGAAACCCCTGTTGCTGATTGGTCCTTCGTGGCAGTACGACAACTTGATGGACAGCTGCCTTGACGGCCTGCTTGAGCAGCTCATGGGCCGCGGCTGGCGTATTGTGGTTCGCCCACACCCAGAGTATTTGAAGCGCTATCCTGCCCGTATGGAGGAGATTCTTGCTCGCTACGCTGACGCGGACCCAGAGGAACTCTCCTTTGAGACCGACTTCAGCTCCAACACTTCGGTTCTTTCGGCTGATCTGCTGTTTACTGACTGGTCGAGTGTTGCTGAGGAGTTCTCGTTTACCACGCTCAAGCCGTCAGTCTTCATTGACACTGCAATGAAGGAGAATAACCCCGACTGGAGCAAGATTCACACAGATCCCTGCGACATTACGCTCAGGAATGAGATTGGCCGCAGCTTTGATCCTAAGGACCTCTCGGGCCTGGGCGACGCGGTTGCGCAGATGCTTGAGGAGACCGATAGCTGGTCACACAAGATTGAAGAGATTCGTAACAACATGATCTTTAACCTCGGTCATGGTGGAGAAGCCGCAGGTAAGTTCATCCTCGAGCGCGTTTTGGCGCACCAGGAGGAGGCTGCCGCTGAGGTTGCAGACAACGCTACTACCAAGAAGAACGCTGCTGCGGACGCTGCAGACGACGCCGAGAAAAGCGACGACGTCAGCTCCACTAAAGACGCCACAAAGACAACTGATGAGGACGGTGTTTCTCGTGACTAAAACAACAACTTCTACCATGAGAAACTCTTGCAGCGCCACCGTTCACAAGACGCGTGTACTCTTTATGCACGCTGCACTGTATGTTGCAGCGTTAACAGTTATTTGGTGGGCGCTTCTGCCTGCAACAGCGCAGGCTTACGTTGACCCATCTGTCATGACCTACACCATCCAGGCGCTGGCAGCAGTTGTAGTTGCACTCTCTGCGGTCCTTGGCGTTGCGTTTAGGCGCTCTCGTAAGGTGCTCTTCCGTCTGCTTAAGATTGATGAGAACGCCAATAAGATTGTCGAAGGCAAAGTTCACAAGGTTGGCGCCAAAGGTGCAGAAGCTGCAAACGTTCAGATGAAAGAAATCCTTGCAGCAGAAGCTGTTCGTCTCAAGGAACAAAAAGAGGGAACCCTCAAACCTAAGGGTCGTATTGGTGTCGCATTTCTTGTCTCTTTCTTTACTGTCTTTACTATCTTGGTCGTAGCCCCACTTGAGCTGGTGGCAAGCAATGCGCGAGACCTTTCTTTCAACCTCAACGATGTTGCAGGTCCCGTTATTATTGCAGGTCTTATCCTTACGATCATTCTTACAGTGCTTCTATCACTCCTGCGTAAGCGTGTGTTTAACGTTGCCGTTGCATTTGTAGGCGCCGTCGGTGTGGCGTCATACGTTCAGGCAGTATTCTTGAACGGTGGTATGCCACTTGCAGATGGTCACGAGGTTATTTGGTCAGACTTCACAACCCAAATGATTGTCTCTGGCCTCATCTGGCTGGCAATCATTGCAGCTGCAGTGGCCTTCTCGCTCCTAAAAGCACGTCAGCTTAGAACAGGTCTTCTAGTAACCGCAACCGCTCTTATCATTGTCCAGACAGTGGGCGTTGCAAGTCTCTGGGGTCCTGCAATCGCAGCGTCGATAGACGCTCATGCCGAAAACCAGCAGGTTATCGCAACGCGCGAGGGCCTCTACAACGTTTCCTCCAAGAAGAACGTCGTGGTGTTTGTCCTTGATACTACCGACACCGCCTTTGTTCAGAGACTCTACGATGAACGTCCAGAGACATTTGCCGGTTTAACAGGATTTACGTGGTATAGAAACTCTGTAGGTTCTATGATTCCTACTCGATATGGTGTGCCATCGCTGCTTTTTGGAACACGTCCTCAGCCTGGCGAGAATTTCAACGATTTTGTTTATAACTGGGCACAAAGCGATCAGTATCTGAGAGATATCCAGAATGCTGGATTTGAAGCTGGACTGTATACTGATCAGCTCAATTACAACCGTTATAGAGGCACAGCTCAGAAGTATTCCGTGAACTACCATCCACCGGTTGGCAGGGGACTTGATAATCAGCTGGATGTTTTTGGTGCACTGCGCATTCTCTATAAGACGGCGTTCTGCAGGGACATGCCTTGGGTGTTTAAGCCTCGATTCTGGTATTATACCGAGGATCTTAATATGCGCATGCGCAAGTCAGTCAACATGGACGAAGTTGATCTCTCTTCACAGCCATACACAGAGGATGACCTCAAGTATTACCAGGAGCTTCAACACTACGGACTTTCGATTGATGATACGGGTCAGAACGGTTCATTCCGTTTCATTCATCTGTTTGGTTCTCATCCACCTTACACGCTTGATCGCAACGTTGAGCGCACTGAAGATCCAAGCAAGCAAAACGTTGACGAGCAAACCATCGCGGCTTACAGAATTGTTGAAGCCTACATCGCTGAGCTCAAGCGTTTGGGAGTGTATGAGAATACGTCTTTCATCATTACCGCTGACCATGGTGATTGGTACTTGACGGGCGGCGATATTCAGACACCTTCCGCTCCAGTAATCATGTACAAGCCTGCAGGTCAGACTGCTGAAGAAGCTGCTCAGCCTATGCAGATTTCTGACGCACCTGTCTGGCACTATGATATTTTGGCCCAAACCCTGAAGGATATGGGTGTTGACCAGCAGACCCTTTCCAATTACACCACGCCGCTTGACGAGTCTTATGAGGGCGAGGATCGTCCTCGCTACTACATCGAGACCATTTCAGATGGTAAGCGCGACATCTTTGTCAGGGAGTTTGTCATTAACGGCGACGCCAATGACATGAAGAACTGGAGTCTCACGGGCAACGAATGGCCTGTTGAACCATGGCACGACTAGTTGAGCTATCCTTTAGCGAGAAACCCGGTGCGCTTGACGAGAAACCCGGTGTACCCGCCGTCGAGAAATCTACCTACAAGAAAAGCCGCGTCTACACGACGCGGCTTTTTTGGTGACCAGTTATGTGAGCTGTTCTGCGAAGAGAGCTTACCTGTGAGCTGGAACTACTGTGGCATAATCCATGCAGGTAGACCATCAGAGAAGATACGTGCGAGTGGGTACGCCTCGTCAATAGTCAGTGTTGCAACAACGCGATAAGGACCTTCTGCTGAGACGTCAAATACGAGCGCAAGGGGTTTCTCGCCATCGGTGGTGGGAAGTGCAAGGTAGATGCAGTGCTTGGACGGATTGTAGAGCTCAACAGCCATACGCCATCCGCGCTTTGCAGCTCGCAAGGCATTTTGCACCAGAGGCGAGTTGTCATCAAATCCACGCTCTGGATCAAAGAGAAGGGGAGCGCGAGTTGAGACAGGTAGCGAGAAGTCAGCATCGGTATGCATGAGCTGCTGCTCGTTCTTCCTGTAGACGTATGCTGCGGAAAGGCAAGCCTGTGCCGCTTGTAACGAGGGCGCGTCGCTCAGATAGGTGGTGGAAAGTGCGCTCCAGTCGGAAACAGGAGCCTCGCTCATAACCACGTCAACTGGGTTGATGGGCAGCTGCTTTGCTGCAGCAGGAAGCTTTTCCCATGAAGCGATGCCAGACTTGGGCAGTCCGTGAAGCACATCAATTGTCTGATCCTGCAGCTCATCTGCAGAAACGCTGAGCTTCAAGAGCGTCCAGGGACGCAGAGCACCGCGCTTAGACTTACGAATGGTAGCGGTAATAACCTCGTCTGTTTGCGGTTTCTTGTAACGCGTGTTAAACGTGAACGTGCCGCCCTTAGAAATGAGCGCGCGAGAAGACTCTGCAAGTTTGAAGTCTTCTTCTAGCTGCTTGAGGACGTTGGCGTCGACGGGAGCCATCTGATACAAAATGCCGAGAAGCTCGTTGTTGACGTGGACATCTTCCTCAAAATTGGCAGGGTATGTTGGGATAGGAGCAGGAGTCTCTTCCTGACTGGTTGACTGCGCAGAATTCTGGGGCGCAGAGGTGGCCACAGTAGAGGTTGAACCTGTTGTGTTTAGTGCTTGCTGCAACACTGAAGGAGCCGCTTCAAGCGTTTTCTCTTCATCGGAGCCGTCGTAGGGGTTGTAGGTAACGGTAAGCGAGATGGTAGGTTCGGGCACTACAGGTTCGGGCACTGTCAGCTCGGCAGCTTTAGGCTCTGGAACTGGAGCTTCGGTTTCGGTAGCCTCTGGAGCTGACGCTTCGGCTTCAGCAGGCTCTGGAGCAGCGTCGTCGGCAGATTCTTGCTGGAGATCTTCTTCAGGCGCCTCTGCACAAGACGTTGCTACAACAGGCGCCTCAACAGCAGACTCCTCTGCGATTGGTGCTGTTTCTGCAACAGACAGTTCCTCTGAGCTCTCCGCGACAGGTAGCTCCTCTGGCTCCGTTGACTCTTCCTGGGCAGGAAGCTCCTCAACTACAGGTTCCGCTTCAACTACCAGGTGTTTTGGCTTGAGTGCGCGAATGGACTTTGCCCCACGGCGGCGTTTCCATGGTTTGCCGTTGTTTTGCGCCTCGACGTTTTTCTCGCCAGCAACAAGGGCAGCCTCAAAGGTGTCAAAAGTTAAAAGTGTTGCGTAGACGTAGCCTTTTTTGAAGGCTGTGATCTTAATGAAATCGTGGCACGCCTCCATGAGCGCGCGGATGTCGTCAAAGCCAAAATCCTGCGGTGCAAGGTCGTCTTCAATCAGAACACTCTCAACGGTAGAGAGGGGAGTCTGCTTAGAGACGCCAATGGTTGCTTTGAGTAGTTTATACAGGTAGAGCGCGTGTTCTTGTTTTATAACAGCCATGATGCTCCTGAGATAGTAGTTAGTGGACTACATACTACTCGATTTTGAACAGACAAAGATACTGATTACGCACAGAAAGTCGCAATACGTAGCGAAAAAGCGAGAACTGGACTGATAGAATAAGGCTAGATTGAAGGGAGCTTACATGATTGGTCGTTTTATTAAGAGAGCTGCAGTTAGAGCTGCAGGTTTAGCTATTACTCAGTATGCCGCAAAGGCAGCACTTCAATCCGAGGCTGGAAGAAAGCTGCTTGCTACAACGGCTTCTAAAGCTGCCAACTTAGCTGGCAATATCGCAAAAGAGCAGATTACCGCTGGGTTTAATGCTCATATTAGGCCAGCACTGCCAAGCGGCGATGCCATTCAGTCATCAGTCGCTCGCGCTCAGTCTGCGCTTCGTTCGGCTCAGACCTCTGTTTTGGCTGCTCAGGCACAGCTTCAGTCTAATCTAGAAAATCGTTTTTCTCGCCCAAAGAACAAGCTTTCAAAGCAACTTGCAAGCACTGCAGAGTCGCTTGAAGAGATGGGGGAGACCCTGGCTGAGCACCAGGATGCTGCCGCAGATATCGCAGTTGCAGATGTTGTTGAGGAAATTGCTGCTCAAGATGGACAGGATTCTGACGCTTTGTTAGCCTCTACTAAAAAACGCAAGACGCTCAGAAACGTTGCAATTGCTGGCGGCGTTGTGGCTGGCGCTGCCCTTGGTCTAGCTGCATACGGCGCCTATTCCATTGCTCCTCGCAAGCAAAATGATCGCCTGCTTCTGGAGCGTTGGCATGAGATTGCTCGTCATCGCTATGCTCACCGTGGCCTCTACAACAACGAGGCAGGCATTCCAGAGAACTCCCTGCTTGCTTTCCGTGCAGCTGTCGAGAAGGGCTTTGGCTCCGAGGTTGATGTTCACCTGACCGCAGACAACAAGCTGGTTGTTGTTCACGATTCAGCACTTGATCGCCTCTGTGGCGTACAGAAGATTGTTGAGGAGTCCACACTTGAAGAGCTTCGTGGTCTCAGACTGCTTGCTACTGACGAGCAGATTCCAACATTTGAGGAAGTCCTTGAGGTTTATGCATGGAGTGGCTCCGGTGAGCTACCTGCACCTTTGATTATTGAGGCTAAGACACGCAACAATAACGCTGAGCAGCTGACAGAAAAGATTATGCAGGCTCTTGATCTTCGTCCCGTTCGTGCATGCATCGAGAGCTTTGATCCTCGCGTTTTGCAGTGGCTGCGTCAGAACCGCCCCGAGATGCTTCGTGGCCAGCTCTCGGAGAATTTCCTGGTTGACCGTCAGACCAAGCACATGAACATTGCTACACGAGCTGGTGCTACAGCTCTCTTTGGTAATTCTGTTGGTCGTCCAGACTTCATTTCTTACAAGTTTGAAGATCGCAAGAACCCCTTTGTTAAGCTGGCTTGCAATACCATGGGCGCACACCTGATTACCTGGACCGTTAGGAGCGAGGAGGACATGATTGCCTCCGAGCTTGAAGGTGCGCCTGTCATCTTTGAGGGATTTATCCCAACTCCTGCGTCGCTGATCAACTAGCTTTCCAATCGGTGAGAAGAACGTTTGGCTTAAACTACGGCCAAAATTTATAGGTTTATCTGGGACTCCACGGGTTTCTCGCCCGCGGAGTTTCTTGTGAAAAGTTCCTTAAGATTGTTGTATGAATATATGTACATATATCAATTTAAGGAGTAGACTAGGCATAACAACAACCCAAGGAGGAGCTATGAGCTCAAAGACAAAGGTGAAAATTGCTCGCATTGTCTGTTCTGCTGTTTTGCTAGGTATTGCTTACGCGGTTGAACACGCATTTGACCTGCAGCTCTGGCAGGCACTGCTGCTTTACTTGTTGCCTTACGCTGTTGCGGGATACGATGTTGTTCTAGAAGCATGGGAGAGCATCACTGAGGGCGAGTGCTTTAACGAAGACTTGCTCATGACCATTGCTACTGTTGGTGCCTTGCTCATTGGCTTTGTGCCTAACGGTTCTCCTATGTTTGATGAGGCCGTCTTTGTCATGTTGTTCTTCCAGGTAGGAGAAGTGTTTGAACACCTTGCTTCCGATAACAGCAAGAAATCTATTGCCAAGCTTATGGATATCCGTCCTGACAGCGCAACGGTTGAACGTGACGGACAGCTGCTTACTATCTCTCCAGAAGAAGTTGGGCTAGGAGAGATTATTGTGGTCAAACCCGGCGACCGTGTCCCTGTTGACGCAGAGATCGTCGAGGGTTCTACCAGTCTTGATACCGTTGCTCTTACTGGTGAGAGCGTGCCTCGTGACGCAACGGTGGGAGACAATATTATCTCAGGCTGTGTAAACCTTTCTGGTGTGGTACGCGCCCGCGTTACTCACCTCTTTGAAGACTCTACTGCTTCCCGCATCATTAAGCTGGTAGAGAGCTCAAACCAAAACAAGTCCAAGAGCGAGAGGTTTATTCGTCGTTTTTCTCGCGTGTATACTCCAGCAGTTGTTTACAGTGCCATTGCGCTGGCGTTTTTGCCACCACTGCTTTCGGGAGACTTTGTAGCTAACGCTTCTACCTGGGTTGTAAGGGCGCTTACCTTCCTTATTGCATCTTGTCCGTGTGCGCTGGTAGTTTCCGTGCCACTGGCCTTCTTTGGCGGTATTGGCGCTGCTTCGAAGGAGGGCATCCTGATCAAGGGCTCTGCGTACATTGATATGCTTTCTACCCTTGATACCGTTGCATTTGACAAGACCGGTACGTTGACCGAGGGTGTCTTTGAGGTCCTTGCTGTTCATCCTCAGGCCATTGGCGAGAAGGACCTTCTGCACCTAGCTTCTCACGTTGAGATGCACTCCACGCACCCCATTGCTGCAGCTCTTCGTGCTGCTTATCCAAGCGAGGACGATGACTGTGTTATCACGGATATCAAAGAAATTGCTGGTCAGGGCATTTACGCTAACGTGAATGGTAAGAGCGTTGCTGTTGGCAACAGCGCACTTATGGAGAGCGTAGGAGCTTCTTGGAAAGCTTGCGAGAACCATGGAACCATCATTCACGTGGCTGTTGATGGGACCTACATGGGCCACATTGTTATTTCTGACCGCGAACGAGCTGATGCTCCAGCAGCAATCGCTTCCCTCGAAAATGTTGGTGTTTCTAAGGTTGTTATGCTCACGGGCGATAAACGCGACGTTGCAGAAGAGATTGCTGCTCAGATGGGCATTACTGAGGTTCGTGCTGAACTGCTTCCACAGGATAAGGTTTCTGCCGTTGAAGGCCTTCTCGCCCAAAAGACAGCTGGTAAGTCCCTTGCTTTTGTCGGTGACGGCATCAATGATGCACCCGTTCTTGCACGCGCTGATGTAGGCGTCGCTATGGGCGGTTTGGGGTCTGATGCTGCTATTGAGGCCGCCGACGTAGTTCTTATGGACGACAAGCTTTCTAAGCTCTCAAAGGCCGTAAAGATTGCTCGTCATACCTTGGGTATTGCAAAGCAAAATATTGTGTTTGCTATTGGCGTTAAGGTTGCTGTTTTGATCCTTGCAGCCTTTGGTTTGGCTCCCATGTGGCTAGCGGTCTTTGGAGACATAGGCGTTATGG
>JABZHU010000046.1:0-9656 GCA_015258705.1 Atopobium sp.
CATGACATTCACCCTTTTTAGATACTATAACTTGCCCCTTTGTAAAAGGCACCTCAGTATCCGGCGTTGGATAAAATACCCCTGTTCCTTGCAATACAACCCATATATCATCAGAATTATGATGATAATGCTTTGGTAAGGTTTGACCAGGTTTAATAACCCAAACTGAACCACCTGTGGAATCAGTTTGATAAAATGGCGTCCTAACAGCTTTCTCCAAACTCTCAACTTTCACAAGTTCCATATCAAAAATACGTTGATTACTCATAACACTCTCACCTTTCATCGATTAACAACTAACGAATTCCAGAAGCATATTCACCGAAGCTACACAGCTATTTTTACATGCCATAATAACCGCCTTTCATACTATATTTCTAAATTATAGACGTTATTTGAGAGAACTTTTATATATCAAACCATACTCTGTCCCATTTTTGTCCCATGAGATAAGTTTCCGCGGGTCAGGCATTATGTGCTTATAATGCCAGTTAGGGTTTGTTGCTTAAATATCTTCTGCAAATACGCAGTTAAAACGACATTTATTCTGCAACAAAAGTGGTAGGGGCGGCGGGACTCGAACCCGCAAGACCGAAGTCGAGGGATTTTAAGTCCCCTGCGTCTGCCAATTCCGCCACGCCCCCGGATATGTCTAGCTATTATGCCACTACTTTTAATTCAGCGGGCGCAAAATTGGCTTCCAAATCACAGGCGACTGCTTTCCCTGGTGAACGGCAGAAGCAGTTATCACCAGGCCAAAGAGCAGGTCACTCTCACTTACTACCAGGTGTTTAAAGCCCGAATTCTTCATCAATTCTGCAAGCAAAATAGTGCCCGCGAGCATGACAGGCGCACGTTTTGCCTGAAGTCCCGTTATGTCTTCTCGCTCCTTTAACGTTTTGCTGGCGAGAAGCCCCTCTATCTGCGACACCTCATCAATCGAGATGTGGTTGAGGTGCACCTTTGCGGGATCGTACGGATCAAGGCGGTCCCTGATGGCGATGAGGCTGGTTGCGGTTCCGCCAACACCAACCAGAAGCTCAGGCGCCGCACACTGCTGTTGAGCTCGGCCAATAGCTTCAGACATCATCTGGGCTGCCATTTGGTGAGCTCCATCAATGTCCTCAGCTGATGGGTGATCCGATGACAGATTAAATCGCTCGGTCAGACGCCTGCAACCAAGGTCAACGGATTCAACGAAGTTGATATCAATCTGCTGGCCTCCAAGCTGCTGTCCTTCAAGCTGCTGGCCTCCAAGCTGCTGACCTGCGCCCTGGGCTGCAGGCTGGCTCGCCAGCGTGCCAACGACCAGCTCAGTTGAGCCGCCGCCGCTGTCGGCAACAAGAATGCGATGATTCTCAAAATCGTGAGAGACACCCAGAAATGTAAGCGCACCTTCAATTTCACCTGGAATAATCATGGGTTCAAGCCCCAGCGAGGCTAGACCCATTCCCAGGTCAGGAGCATTTTCTGCATCGCGAGCAGCGCTTGTAAGCGTGCACACAACCGCCTCAGCGCCCTCTTTTCTCGCATGATCAACATAAGAAGAAACGCAACCAACGCAACGATGAATTGCCTCGGGTAGCAGGCGTTTTGTCGTATCAACGCCCTCGCCCAAATTGACAATCTCGGTGTATTTGGCCATGCGAATGACGCGACCGTCCTCTACCTGCGCAAGCGCAAGTCGAGCAGTTACGGTTCCAATATCAATTGCAGCTAGAAGCATTATTGTGAGTTCCCACTATCAGACTTTGAATTGTCGGTGCCGGACCCCTCAGAAGATCCACCTTCTCCAGAGTTCTTCTGCTCGTGAGACTCTCCCGGAGCTGGCGCAGATGTAGAATCGTCGGAGTTTGCGCTCTTAGGAGCCTCAGTATTACCGGAATCACCTGGCGTAAATCCAAAAACAAAGTCTCCCACCTTGATGTACCAAGGATAATCAGGGCGCTGAACGGTATTCTCGTCCTTCTTTTTATCAAGACCTTCTACTCGCGCAGATTCCTCGTCGCCAGAAACCAAGCCCTGCTTATGGGCCTCATCTATGATGCCCTCTTTTGTCTGCAGACCCTGAACCTCAGACACAAGACGTTTTTGATCTTCTTCAAGCTTCTGCTGATTTAGCAGCAACTCATCGTGCTCGCGAACAGCGTGGTAGTAGCCGCGAATTGGCGGATACAAGCCCACAAGCAGGAAGATTATAACGCCGAGAATAACGACAAGCTTGGTATGATTGCGCGCAAAATCAAGCGCATTGTCTTTAAGCTCAACCAGAGAAGCTACGCTGAACTGCGGTTTATTGGTTCTTTCAGACTTCTGACCGCGCTCGGACTTCTGGTCACGCTCAGTCCTCTGAGTCCTATCAATCCTCTTAACTTGAACGGTTCTTTTAAACTTGACGTCCTTGGAACTCTCCTGGGAAGATGCTTGTTTTGATGGCGCCGTGTCCTCTGACGACGCTGTATCTTTTGGAGTCACCGCAGACTTTTTAACCTCAACAGCCTTCGAGTCAGGTTGAGATTTCTCAGTTACCTGGGGTTTCTCGGCTTTTTTAGTTGAAAATATTTTGAGAGCACCAGAGGCATGCTCCGCGGTAGTCTCTTTAAGAGGCTCAACGGAACGCTTGGTGGGCGTTGTTTTTCTTTTTGTACCACTCTTTTTAGTGGTGTCTTGACTCATCACGGATCTCATTTCTGGTTTGTTTGGTGATGCGTCGCAACAAATTGCAACATCTTTATTATGGCAGAGGCAGCGCCGATAGCCCTGCCTCAGTTTGGAATTTCATCGTTTTACCGAATAGAAGTCGTCGCTCCAACGGCAAGTCGTAAGCTTTGCGGTAAGTCGCACGTCTTCGCTGCAATCTGTGCAGCTTGCTTACGCATCAAGATGACGTTTTGCCTCTTGCCACAAATCTTCTTGTAGCTCGGGTTTCTCGTCAAGCGAGAAGCCCCTCTCAGCAGCAGCTTTCTCCATGTACGACCAGCGAGAGCGGAACTTCCTGCAGGCGCTCATCAGCGCCTCTTCCGCATCAACGCCTTCCCAGCGAGCAACGTTTATCAGCGCGAACAAGATGTCGCCAAACTCGTCCGTTTTCTGCTGCGTACCTGGGGCTTCAGCGTCAAACTCCGCACGTTCCTCGGCAACCTTGTCCCATACATCAGCGACAGACGCCCACTCAAAGCCCATCTTTGCTGCGCGTTTTGAAATCTTCTGGGCTTGCATAAGAGCAGGTAGAGACTGTGGAACCGAGTCGAGAAGACCCTCGGTGTGCACGGTATCTTCCGCACTGGCGCGCTCCTCAGCCTTGACGCTCTCCCACACGTCCAAGACAGCCGCAGCCGACGACGTAGAACCAGCTTCTGGCCCAAATACGTGCGGATGTCTCCGTACCAGTTTCTGGTTGAGCGCTCGACATACGTCGTCGATGTCGAAACCCGCTGCGCGGTTGGCGCTGGCGTCCGCGCCGCTGTCCGACTCAATCTGCGAGTGAAGAACTACCTGTTCAAGCACGTCGCCAAGCTCCTCCTCAAGGTGCTCGGGAGAGTCCTCAGCAATAGCCTCAACCGCCTCGTAGGCCTCCTCAATCATGTTCTTTGAGATGGACTGGTGCGTCTGTTCCTTATCCCAAGGACAGCCATCCTCCTGACGAAGTCGCCAGATGGTTCTAACCAGACGGTCGAACTCCGGATGCGTCTGAGGTGCGCCAGGACGAGCCTTTGTTTCTTCGTCAACTGCAGCTGCTAGCTGGGCGATCTTCTCGTCAGATGTCATGTAGTTTATTGCTCCTCGGGGTACAGGAAATTCCAGTCGTTACGCAGGCTGGTCATGAGCTCCATAACGTCCTTTGAGACCTCAAGCTGCGCCTGAGCAGAAGCATCTCCTGCAACAGCGGCCTCCAGATCTGCTAGCACGTATGCCAGAGCATCAGCGGTACGTCCCACCTGGACTTTCTCCTGTTTGCCGTCGTCAGTCCACGTGATAGTGGCAACGTCGGCGCGTGGGTACTCCATAATCTCAATAAAGGCCTTATCCGCGGAAATCATAGCTCGTTTTGGCTGCTTGGAGTGGAGCGTCAGCGCCAGAACAACCATCTGACCCTCGGCGTTTCTGAGCAAAATGCCGTCCGTCTGATCAACGCCAGTAGGAGCCGGATTCATCATAGAGAGTACATCATGAGGCTGGCTCTTCAAGAAAAGACGAGCTAGTGTCAGCGAATAGACGCCAATGTCCAGAAGCGCGCCGCCCGCGAGCTTGGGATTGAAGAAGCGGTTCTCCATGTCAAACTCTTTGTAGCTGCCAAAATTCTCCTGAATCAGGTTGACTGGACCAAACTCGCCAGCCTCCACGCGGCTAACCAGCTCTTTGTAGAGTGGCATGTGCAAAATGGTGCAGGCGTCCATCAGCTGAACACCGTTCTGACGTGCAAGTTCTTCGGCCTCAAGCAGCTCGGCGGAGTTGAGCGTAATGGACTTCTCGCACAGCACATGCTTGCCCGCCTGAAGTGCTTTACGCAGGTAGATGATGTGCGTGTTGTGAGGCGTGGTCAGATACACCGCGTCAATCTCATCGCTGGCGAGAAGATCGTCGATGCTGTCATATACGCGCTTGACGTGGTGTTTTTGTGCAAACGCAACGGCCTTCTCCTGTGTCCTGTTGGCCACGCCATCAATAGTTCTACCAACCGAAGCCAGCGCCTCTGCCATCTGGTTTGCAATAACTCCGCAACCAATAACACCCCACCTGAGGTGTGGTGCGTCAAAGATGGTATCGATGGCGCTCGTGGTCCCCGCGGCGCTCGTGACATTCTGCGATGTCTGGCCTGCTGTTTGGCTCATATTTACTCCTCAACCTCGTCGTCGCCACCAAGCTCTTCAAGAACTCCCAGGGCAGCGGGCATCAGCTGCTCTTCATTTCGGTGGAACGGATACGCCAGTTTATGCGTCTTTGGATACACAATAGCACCGCGACCCTTCAACTTGAGGGCTTGTTCGCGAGGAATTTCTACACCCAGATATACCAGGCGTCCATTTGTTAGGCTCACTGACGTTACGCCCAAACGCTGCGCGCGAATACGCACGCGAGCGCGATCAAACAAGTTCTTACCCGCAAGAGGCAGGGCACCAAAGCTATTCTCGGTATCTTGCTGCAGGGCATCCACATCGGAAAGCTCTGTAGCTGCGGCAAGGCGGCGATACACCAAAACGCGTCGGTCAACCTCTGGCAGATAGTCCTCATCAAGATAGAAATCTGCAGGTAGATTGATGGTAACTTCAGCCTGCTCCAGCTCAGCGGACTCACCGCGAGCCTCAGCAACTGCCTCGCCCAACATCTGTGTAAAGAGGTCAAAGCCAACGCTGGAAAGGTTTCCGTGCTGCTCAGCGCCCATAAGAGAGCCGGCGCCTCTAATCTCCAGGTCACGCATGGCAATGCGCATGCCGCTGCCCAGGTCCTGGAACTCGTTGATTGCCGTCAGACGCTCGGTTGCTTCTTCCGTCAGCGGCAGCTCTGCGGGGAACATAAAGTACGCGTACGCCTGCTGCCTACCACGACCAACACGGCCCTTGAGCTGGTACAACTGAGCCAGTCCCAGGCGCTGAGAGTCCTCGATAATCAGCGTATTAGTGTGCGAGTTATCAATGCCGGACTCAATGATGGTGGTGGCCACCAAAACGTCAATCTCGTGCTCCTGGAAGGCAAGCATGACGTTCTCTACCTCGCGAGCACTCATCTGGCCGTGAGCCACACCCACGCGAGCCTCTGGAGCCGCCTCCTCTACGCGAGCCACCGCTTCATCAATAGTGGTCACGCGGTTGGACACGTAGTACACCTGTCCTTCTCGCTCCAGCTCACTTCTAATAGCTGCGGAAACAAGATCCGGGTTGTACTCGCCCACCATCACCTGAACAGGCTTTCTGCCAGGCGGTGGCGTTAGAATCAGGCTCATGTCACGAACGCCGCTCATGGCCATCTGCATGGTGCGCGGAATTGGCGTTGCCGAGAGTGTCAGCACGTCTACCTGCTCACGCATGTTTTTGAGCTGCTCTTTGTGCTGCACGCCAAAGCGCTGCTCTTCGTCGATGATAACCAAGCCTAAGTCGTGTGGATTGACGTCAGCTGAGAGCAACCTATGAGTTCCTACCAGCACATCTACGGTTCCATCCGCAAATCCCTCAAGCGCTTTTTTCTGCTGAGCCGGCGTAACAAAACGCGAAAGTACGCTTACCTTCAAATCAAACGGAGCAAATCGCGAGAAAAACGTCTCGTAGTGCTGCTGAGCCAAGATGGTAGTTGGGCACAAAATCATAACCTGACGAGCATCCTGGCATGCCTTAAACGCAGCTCTCAGCGCCACCTCGGTCTTGCCAAAGCCCACGTCACCGCAAAGCAGGCGGTCCATTGGCTTGCGCGCTTCCATGTCCAGCTTAATGTCTGCAACAGCGCTTTCTTGGTCTGGCGTCAGCTGATATGGGAAGCTGGACTCCATCTCTTCCTGAGCGGGAGTGTCCAGCGAAAACGCATAGCCCGGCACTGAAGCGCGGCGCGTGTAGAGGTCTACCAGGTCAAACGCCAGTTTCTTGGCGGACTTTCTTGCCTTGTTAGTAGCGCGCGACCAATCTGCCGTGTTAAGCCTGGTCAGACGTGGATTATTGCCGTCAGGTCCTACATAGCGCGTGATGCGGTCAACCTGCTCCAGAGGCACATAGAGTTTATCGTCATTGGCGTACTCAAGTAGGAAATAATCACGCTCTCTACCTGCAACTTCTTGGCGCACAATGGCCGTAAAGTGAGCAATACCGTGCGTTGCGTGGACAACGTAGTCGCCCGGCTTAAACGGGAACGTGACCGTTGTAGGGTCAATGCGCTTGGAGCGCTTTTTGTTGCGCGCGCTTCTGGCCGTCAAGTCCGAGACAGAAAGCACTGCTAGATTGGCCGTTGGGATGATAATTCCTGCAGGAACGGGCGCGTCGGTAAACGTGACGCGACCGCGCTTGAGTGGCGCGTAGGCTCCGTTTTGGTCTGGCTCGTTTTCAAGCGCCGTTCCCAGCGACTCCTCAAACGGAATGGACTCGTCCGAGAAAAGCAACTTAAGGTGCTCGCGAGCCGCACGATCTGGAACCGCAAACACCACGGCGTCGCGATCTTGCACCAGCTGCCTCACGCGACCCAAAAGCTTTGTGTCCGAGCCCGCAATAGACGACTGCACCACAGAGAGCTCCGACGTTACCGCAGCTCCCGTACGTAAAAGTGACGAGAAGGACAAGCGCTGCTGCGAGCCAAAGTCCATGGCCTTGGGGTCCGTATACAGACCATCCAGTTTCACTTTTGATGCTGCTGCGGATGCAGAAATCTCATCAAAAGCGCGCTGACAATCATCGAACAGCGAGCGTGGCTCCGCAAGGACTACCAGCGTCTCTGAAGAGATGTGCTCAAGAGGGCTGGCAGAGCCTCCGTACAGCACGGGCAGATAGCGCTCAAGCGCAGGTGCCTGAGCTCCACGCTGAATAAGCTCCAAGTCAGCGGCGAGTGCAGAGTTTTCTTGCGCTCGCGTATAGAGCGCTTCCTCCGCGCGGCGGATGGTTTCTTTGGTAAACGCGAGCTCTCTAGCTGGGGCAACGGTGACCTCATCGATGGCACCGATGGTCTGTCCGGTAGCTGCCACCATGCGCCTGATGCGGTCAATCTCGTCTCCGAAGAACTCAATTCGGACAGGACTTGTAGCCTGAGCAGGGAAGATATCAACCGTATCGCCGTGAATGTGGAAGGTGCCTGGCGCATCTACCTCGCCTGTATCGGCGTATCCCATGCCGACGAGCAACGAAGCTACATCCTCAAAGGGGACATCGTCGCCAACAGTGAACGTTGCAGGAAGAAAATAGCCCGAACCAACAGGGGGAACTCTGCGCATCAGCGCGTGAGCGCTTGCGACTACAATGACCTTCTCGCCAGCAGAAAGCTTGGCGATGGCGCGACACCTGGCTCCAATAAGGGCGTCGTCAGGCGTGGCATCTGACCAGGGTCGATCCTTGCGGTTGGGATAGCGCAGCACGGCGTCGTTGCCCAGCCATGCCGCAAGCGAGCGCGCCGTGCGGTCCGCAGCGTCCTCTCCTACGACAACAAGCAAGCACGGGCGGGGATTTTGCGCCCAAAGTGCAGCCAGCATCAGCGGACGAGCGCTTTGCGAGAGGGACAGCGTGGCGTCTGATCCGCGCGAAAGCTCTCGTTTCAGCTTCTCTAGCTCGGGTGCACTCAGTAGTTGAGTTGCAACTCTATTGATAAACACACAGTCTCCCGCCATGCCGCTAAACCCACATGCAAACGCATGCGGGTTACACCAAACCTTGCTGGACGCAGCTGCTGCGACGTCCGCCGTGACGCCCGGGGCGCAGTCGGCGGCCGGAGCGCAGCCGACGACGTCCTCCGCGCGCAGGCGCAGGTTTGATAACTTTTCAATTGGGCTGTTATTGTAGTCGTTATGCAGCTATTTTGCTATTCTCGCCCCACGTGATAACGTAACTACATACTGGGTACACATAGAAGGAATTAAGGAGAGGTTATGCCCAGAGAATCAAAGAAAGTCAAGGTAGAACGCGGCATTGAGCTGTGCCGACGCATGCACAAGCTCTATCCAAGCGTCCAGAGTGCGCTGGATTACCACGACGCGTTTACCCTGCTCATCAGCGTTATGCTTTCGGCGCAGACTACTGACGCCGCCGTAAATAAGGTCACGCCCGAGCTGTTCCGCCGCTGGCCAGATGCCCCATCCATGGCGGCCGCCAATGCCGTCGAGGTCGGAGAGGTTATCCAGACTATCGGCTTTTGGCGGGCAAAGGCCAAGCACTGCGTGGAGACGGCGCAAATCCTGCTAACGGAGTACGGAGGAGAAGTGCCGGGCACCATGGAAGACCTGGTCACGCTCCCGGGCGTTGGTCGAAAGACCGCAAACATCGTCCTCAACAAGATGTTTGACGTGGTCGACGGCATCGCGGTGGACACGCACGTGTACAGGATCTCCAAGCGCATGCGCCTGAGCTCGGCTTCCACGCCGCTGGCCGCCGAGAAGGACCTGCTCGCACTTCTCCCCCACGAGCTCTGGAAAGACGTCAACGAGGAGTGGATTCACTTTGGGCGAGAAACCTGCACTGCTCGCAACCCCAAGTGTGTCGGCTGTCCCATGAGCGACATCTGCCCCTCCTACGAGCAGCCCAACCGCTGGTTCAAGGGGTAGCACGGGCGCGAGCGCGAGCTGGAAGTTCCACATAACATGCAGGTCAGACCGGTGTTCACGCAGGTGGACACCGGTTTTTTGTACGGCGACAGCGTCGTGTGCGGACAAACTTGCAGGTCGGACGCGCGAAGCGCTGCTGCAAGCGCACGGGGTTTCTCGCCAGATGCTTCTGAGTTGCGAATCCAGACTCAAGTACCGCGATAAGCCTGAAAAGTGCATGAAGTCTGAGTACATTTACTCAGACATGACGAGAAAAACCGGCAAACAGCTCAGACTTGGTGAGCTTTTCCGGCAAATTACTCAGACATGGCGAGAAAATCAGGCTCCATGAAAGATCGAACTCGGACGCGCTTCAAAGTCTGCCTGAAAAGTGAGCCTAAAAAGCGAGCCTAAAAAGCGAGCCTGAAAAGTGCAAAGATTCTGTATTTTGGAT
>JABZHU010000047.1:0-9409 GCA_015258705.1 Atopobium sp.
CAAAACAGCACCTCTAATTTGATATATCAATTTCTTGATTAGTTTTCCTGCATATCAGCCATTGTTTATGCACAAACCGCCCATTGTCAGTTAATCGGACACGGAATCGCAATTTCTTACGCAGTAGCCATACAGTTTGGAGGCAAAATGGAGGCAGCTGATAAAAATTTTAACAAAAAAGGTAGACGGCAAGCCATCTACCTGGAGTTTCTGGTGCCTCCTGCGCGATTCGAACGCGCGACCTGCGGTTTAGAAGACCGACGCTCTATCCAGCTGAGCTAAGGAGACATATAGCGTCGTTCATTATAGCAATAAGGATTGCAAATACGTCGTGCCATCAAAGATTTTCTTATCAGAAGAATGACAAAGGAAAAGAAAAGTAGCTACACTAAAAGCAGCTACACTGATTACAGGCTTACGTGAATGGAGACACTATGTCTTACGATTTTGAATCACGCGTTGATCGCGCTGGCACTGGTTCTAGAAAATGGAACGTCATGTATGACGTTAATCCTGATGTAGCTCCTGGTATTCCACCTTTTTCTGTTGCTGATATGGAGTATCACACGGCCCCAGAGATTGTTGAGGGCCTCAAGGAATACATCAATGACGCAATCCTTGGCTATTCCGTGCCAACCAATCAGATGAAGCAAGCTGTGTGCAAGTGGATGAAGACCCGCCACAACTGGGATATAAAACCAGAGTGGCTGCTCAACTCTTCAGGCGTGGTGCCTGCACTCTTTGCATCTGTTGCCGAGTTCACCCAGCCAGACGAGGGTGTCATCCTGTTTACTCCTGTCTACCATCCGTTCTACATGGCAGTTGAGGAGAATAACCGCGCGCTGGTAGAGTGCCCGCTTGTCCTGTCAGAGGGTCCTCACTACGACATTGACTTTGACCTGCTTGAGAAACTTGCTGCAGAGCCAAAGAACACCATGGTCATCCTGTGTTCACCTCACAATCCAAGCGGTCGCGTGTGGACCAAAGAAGAGCTCACGCGCATCGCAGAGATTGCGGTTAAGCACAACCTCATCGTGGTCGCTGACGAGATCCACCACGACCTCATCATGCCAGGCTCTACGCATACCGTCTTTGAAACAATTTCCGATGAGGTCGCAGCGCGTACCATTACCTGCACAAGCGCTTCAAAGAGCTTCAACCTGGCTGGCACACAGTTCAGCAACATCATCGTGAGCAATCCAGAACTGCGTAGCCGTCTCGAGAAGCGCCTGCAGGCCCGAGAGACCACCTCATGCAATCCAATCAGCTTCAAGGCCTGTGAGCTGGCTTATAGCAAGGGTGGGGCATGGCTGGACGCATGCATCAAGGCAGTTGACGATAACCAGAAGTTGGTCCTGGACGTCTTCGCCACCAAGCATCCTCGGGTGAAGCTTGCACCAATCACGGGAACCTACCTCCAGTGGCTCGATTTCAGGGACCTTGGCCTTACTCCAGAAGAGCTCGACCACCTGTTGCAGTT
This sequence comes from Atopobium sp., assembly GCA_015258705.1. Classification (GTDB taxonomy): domain Bacteria; phylum Actinomycetota; class Coriobacteriia; order Coriobacteriales; family Atopobiaceae; genus Lancefieldella. The sequence continues at coordinate 1,481 of JABZHU010000047.1, forward strand.
TGAGGCCCAGATTTTTTTCACTGACGGAGTCTTCTTTGGCGAGGCTGCCCAGGGCTTTAAGCGTTGGAATTTGGCAGCCCCTCGTGTCGAGATTGAAGAAGCGCTGGATCGCCTGGATGCAGCGCTCACGGCTCATGGATTCTAGACACAGTCTGCGGCCTTAAGCGGGTTGATTGCGGTTTCTTGACACCGCACCGCTACCATACCACCATGTGCCTGCTCGTTTAGCGCATGAAATCATCTGCGGAGAAGCTCGTTCTTCTCCGCATTTTGTTTGGCGAGAAACCCGTTGCACCGGCTGATTTTAAAGAAAATCAAAAAAGAGTTTGAAAAATCTGCGTTTCTCGCTTGCATCTTTTTCTGATTCTGTAATAATGATTTAGCTGCGTTTCATGAGGTGGCCAAATGGTGGGAGTAGCTCAGTTGGCAGAGCGACGGACTGTGGCTCCGTAGGTCGAGGGTTCGAGCCCCTTTTCCCACCCCATTCGAAACGTTAATTGGATCGTTAGCTCAGCTGGTAGAGCAGGGGACTCTTAATCCCAAGGTCCAGGGTTCGAACCCCTGACGATCCACCATTTGAATTTCAAACCCCGGCATGCGTCGGGGTTTTATTTTTTTGTGAGTCGCTAGTTTCTAATTGTTTGTTGAGAGCGATTGCGTCATACTGAAGTCTCCATGATTTTATTGTAGTTCGGAGGACTCGCCGTGATTTACACAATGACGCTTAATCCCGCGCTTGACTATGTCATGCATCCAAACACATTGGACATGGGCTTTACCAACCGTTCCTCCTCAGAAGAGTTGCACTGCGGTGGTAATGGTATTAACGTCTCTACACTCTTAAATGAGCTTGATAAAGTCACCGTTGCCATGGGTATTGTTGGTGGCTTTACTGGTGAATACCTGCTCAGTGACCTGCAGCGTCAGGGCATTCCAAGTAACTTTGTCAAGCTGGATTCTGGCTTTACTCGTATTAATGTCAAGCTCAACGGCATTGTTATGACCATGGTCAACGGCAATGGTCCACGCATTCCAGAGAAAAAGGTTGATGAGCTGCTGGAGCGCATGGACGTTGTTGGCGCAGGTGACACCCTGGTTCTTACGGGATCTATTCCAAGCTCGCTTCCAGAGGATATCTATACTCGCCTTATGGCTCAGCTTGCAGGCCGCGGCATCCAGTTTGTTGTCGATGCTCCTGGTCAGCTGCTTATGGAGGCTATCAAGGCTCAGCCATTCCTGATCAAGCCTAACAACCACGAGGTTGGCCGTATCTTTGATGCCAATCCAGAGACCCCAGAAGAGTGCATTCCATTTGCAAAGAAGCTCCAGGACGGCGGCGCTCGCAACGTTATCGTTTCTTGTGGTGGCGCAGGTTCTTTGCTTCTGGACGAGTACGGAACCGAGCACATTGTTCCAACCGCTAAGATTCGCCTGGTTAACGCAACTGGCGCTGGTGACTCCATGGTCGCAGGCTTCCTTGCAAAGACCACCGCTGGCTACGATTACGACACCGCGCTTATCTACGCTTCTGCTTGCGGTACTGCAACTGCAGCAAGTCGAGGAATCGCAAAGCGCGCAACCATTGATCGCGTTGTCACCGCTCTTTACAAGAAGATGGGTCGAGAAATGCCCGCTTCTATCGCAGAAGAGATTCAGCTTGCTCGCCAGAAAGAGGAGAGCCGCGAGGGCAAGTCTTCTTGGCTTGCAGATTCTGAGTAGTAATCGCAGCTAGAACCCACAGTTCTTTTGGCGAGAAACCCTCAGATGGTGCACTCTTACCGCGTGGAGTAAACAGAGTGTCTTTACTATCGTGAACGTACAAACACTTGGCAAGAAATATTTACTCGCCAAGTGTTTTTTATTGAAATTTATTTAAAGATACTCACAACGTAACAGGTCAAAAAAATGTTACTCTGTACAAAGACAGGTTTGTTTCTGCGACTATTGTCCTGTGTGGATAGGCTTGCAGAACTAAATACACCGCTTCGCGGACAATGATAGGAGCAAGTATGTTTGAGGGAGTCAATGCGTCCAATGGAATCGGCATCGGTACTGCTCAGGTTGCCGTAGATCCAGACCTTACTTTTACTCCACACACTGTTGAAGACACAGCTGCAGAGAAGGATCGTTACGCAGAGGCCGTAACTAAGTTCATCGCACAGACAAATGCGCAGATTGAGCGCATGACCAAGACAGTGGGCGAGGAAGCTGCTGCAATTATGGGTGCTCACATTGAGTTTGCAGAGGATGAGGGCATCAAAGAGGCTGTTAACGGCGCAATTGACGGTGGCACCTGCGTTGAGCAGGCTGTAAGTGACGCATACGACATGTACTACAACATGTTCCTTGGTATGGAGGATGAGCTCTTCCGTGAGCGCGCTGCAGACGTTGCTGACGTCAAGACCGGTCTTCTCGCTGACCTTCTTGGTAAAGAGGTTGTTGACCTCTCCACACTTCCAGAGAACTCCGTCATTGTCTGCCATGAGCTGACTCCTTCTATGACCGCAGACATCGATAAGGACCACGTAGCAGGTATTGTTACCGAGACTGGTGGTCGTACTTCTCACTCCGCAATCATTGCTCGTGCTCTTGAGATTCCTGCAGTTCTTTCTGTTCCTAACATCACTTCTGAGGTTGCAACTGGCAACGCTATTGTCGTCGACGGCACCAATGGCAAGGTTGTTGTTAATCCTTCTGAGACTGAGCTTGCTGAGTACAAGACTCAGGCTGAGGCTTATGCTGCAGAGAAGGCTGCTCTTGAGGCTTATCGCGGCAAGGAGACCGTAACTGCTGACGGCATCAAGGTTCTGCTTGTTGCTAATATCGGCAACCCAGATGACGCCAACGGCGCAGTTGACGCTGACGCTGAAGGCATTGGTCTGTTCCGCTCCGAGTTCCTGTTCATGGACGCAAAGGAACTTCCAAGCGAGGAAGAGCAGTTTGCTGCTTACCAGAAGGTTGCTCTGCGCATGAAGGATAAGCCCGTCATCATCCGCACCCTTGACGTTGGTGGCGATAAGGAGATTCCTTACCTCAACATGAAGGCTGAGGAGAACCCATTCATGGGCTTCCGCGCTATCCGTTACTGCCTCAACAATGCTGAGCAGTACAAGGTTCAGCTCCGCGCTCTTCTCCGCGCATCCGCATTTGGTGACATCAAGATTATGCTTCCTCTTGTCACCACCGTTGATGAGGTTCGCCAGGCTAAGACTCTTGTTGAGGAATGCAAGCGTGAGCTTGACGCTGAGGGTGTAGCTTACAACAAGGACATCGAGGTCGGTACCATGATCGAGACTCCATCTGCATCCCTGATTGCAGATAAGCTGGCTCGTGAGTGCGACTTCTTCTCTATTGGTACCAACGATCTCATCGGTTACACCATGTGCGCTGACCGCGGCAATGATCGCGTTGCCTACCTCTACGAGGTCTACCAGCCATCCGTTCTCCGTTCCCTCAAGTTCCTCATCGGCGAGGGCAACAAGGAGAAGATTATGGTTGGTATGTGTGGCGAGGCAGCTGCAGATCCACTGCTCATCCCAGTCCTTCTTTCCTTTGGTCTGGACGAGTTCTCCGTCTCTGCACCATCTGTCCTGCGTACCCGCAAGACTATTGCTGCTTGGACAAAGGCTGAGGCAGATGAGCTCACTGCTCGCGTTATGGAGCTTGATACCGCAGCTGAGGTTAAGGCTCTGCTTGAGCGTGAAGCTCGCTAAGTTCTAGTTGCTAAATCTTAGCTTACACGATACAAATTCAGGGGCATCTGCGCAGGCAGGTGCCCCTGTTTCTTTAACGCTAAACCTTCTGGCGAGAAGATCGATCTTCTCGCAATGCGCAACCAGCAAAGCCCGAGCCGCGAAGCGCGACCTACGGCGCAGGAGTCGCTCTGTGCGCTAGGGAACAATCACGGAAAGTGCAGCGGGAATAACTTCAATGACAAACTGCTCTGCAAAGGGAAGCTCTTCTCCGTCTACCTGAATTGGGACAGGCTTGTGGAAAGTTACCACTGCTTGCTTGAGGTGGCGCTCCTCAATGATGCGGGAGTTGACGTGTTTGCCAGCCCTAGCCAGGCCAAACAGAGCCAACAGGTGAGGAATGATAGGTACTTTAGTGTTGTAGCAGACGGTAAGAAGGCCATCGTCAGGCTGCGCATGCGGACAGACCTTAAAGCCACCGCCATACGTAGGGCCAATCTGGAAGGCCATGATAAGCGCTTGAAGATCAATGTCCTTCTCGCCATCAAACGAAACGGTGCAAGGGTAACCCTTGCTACCTGCAGCCATAAACTTGAGACCTGAGGTTAAGAAGAGCGCCTCGCCCTCGGTAGAGGAGTTGTTCGCGCGGCGCTTTGTGGTGTCGGCTGCAATAGCTGCATCAAGTCCAAACGACATGGTCTCCATGAAGTAGACGTCGTTGATGCGACCAATCTCTAGCTGCTTAACCTTGCCGCGAACCAGCTGTGCAAACGCGCCTTCGGGGTCGTTAATTTTCATACCCAGAGTGCGTGCATAGTCGTTTCCCGAACCCATAGGGATAATGCCAAGCGCTGGACGCTCCTCTGGCGATAAGGTCATGAGGCCGTTGACCACCTCGTGGATGACGCCATCTCCGCCAAGTGCGACAACCGTATCAAAGTCCGCAGCTTCTGCGGCCATGACACGAGCATCTCCCATAGCTGTGGTGAGCTTGAGCTCGTAACCGTCCGTTGCAGCAGAATAGCTGGTTAAAAAGTGGCGAGCAAACTCTGCACCAGCAGCACCTTTACCGCTATGAGCTGCTGGATTAGCAATGATAAGCGTGCGTCCAAGAGGGGATTGAGACATTTTGCACCATTTCTACAAGCGCTGCTGTTGAGCGCGCTGTTACTAAATAGTCTTGTCACCACATATCAAAATAAAATAGTGGAGAAAACAGTTCAACAACATTTCAAGTTTAAACGGCTTTGTCTGTCTGTGCTAGGATAAACCATACAGAAATCGGTAGAAAAGGATAGCGCGTGAGCGAGTCTTCAACACAAACTAATAATGCGCAGGACACAAGCGTTGTTTCTGCAAATACTAATAGTGCAAGTGCAAGTCTTGTTGCTGTTTCTGCTCGAGATGCATGGTATCCAACACATCAGCGTGACCAGTTCATTTTGCGTCAGCTGGTAAGTAAAGACTTCAAGCTTAAATATCGCCGTTCCATTTTGGGCGTTGTGTGGTCAGTTTTGAACCCACTTTTGATGATGACCGTTATGGCAGTTGTCTTTTCTACTTTTTTAGGCAACCGCGCCGAGGATGTTGTGAACTATCCTTTGTATCTTATTCTGGGTAACACAGCGTTTCAGCTGATGAACGATGCAACCACTATGGGAATGCGCTCAATTATTGATGCATCTAGCCTGCTTAAGAAGGTTCGCATCAATCGTGTTGTTTTCCAGTTCAAAAAGTACTTTTTGCGGTTGTAAACTATCTTTTCTCGCTCATTGCTGTTGGCATTGTTATGCTTGTCTTCCGCATTCCGCTGACAATTTATTCATTGCTTACACCTGTTGCTTTGCTGCTTCTGGCTTGTTTTTGCATCGGTCTTGCAATGCTTCTCTCGGCCCTTGCAGTCTTCTTTAGAGACGTTATCCACCTGTGGAGCGTTGTAACCACTGCCTGGATGTATGGTACACCGCTCTTTTACTCCGTTAATATCATGTCGCCTTGGATGCTTCAGATTGAGCGCTTTAATCCAATGTTCCACTTTGTAACATTTATTAGAGACTGCCTTCTTTTCCAGAAGTTTCCTGCAACAAGCACCATTTTAGGCTGCCTTGTTTCTGCAGTTCTTGCCCTTGTAATTGGCTATACTGTCTTCCACAAACTAGAGAAGAAATTTATTCTGCACATTTAACCGCAGGTTATCTCTTTGAAATAACCTTGTAGCAGAACGTTTCTGGATGACTACGAGTTTGTGTGAAGCCAAACATAATGCCTTTTGAGTTGAATGAATGGCTTTCCACCACTGCAACGCAGTTAAAATCTCCAAGCTCTAAATGTTGCTGGTCTTCTTCAGTTGCCAACTCAACACTGATGGTTCTTTTGCTCTTTAGAATTTTCATATGAAGCGTGTTTTCTAGGTATGCATAAATAGACGTTGATGCATCAGCAATGGTTAGATTTCCAACGGCAGATGCTAAAAGGTAGTCGTTGTCTATCTGGCGAGAAGATCCGTCGAGTTTACGGATTCGAACAATGTGGATAAGTTCTTCTCCTGCTTTAAAACCAGTTTGATGAGAAATATCGTCTGTGCAAGGAACGTGCTCAAAGACAATGACATTTGTATCAGGTACTAGATTGTTTCTGTGGGCATATTCTTGAAAGGACTCAAGTCCTTCTAATGAGCCAATAACTTCACTTGGCTTTTTCTGCCAAATAACGCGTACGCCCCTACCGTGAATAGGCTGAAGAAAAGCTTCATCGGACAGAAGTGTGAGCGCACGTCGAACGGTGTTTCTGGAGCAGGAATATATCTTAGTAAGCTCCATCTCGGTTGGTAAATAGGACTCATACGCATATGTCCCGTCTAAGATCTTATTTTTTAAATCATGATAAATCGTATTAAATCGTGCGCTTGGCATATTTTTTCCTTAACGTGCTGTTGAAGGCTGGAGTTGCATGTTCAAGTTGCTCTTGATTAGATAGTAGCTTTATAAAAATGGAACGAACATAAAATAGTTCCTTTCATACCATTTACCGATAATTTCATACCGCTCGGAAGTGAGTTGTTTAAACAACTCGATAGTACAAATATACTTTTCTCTGTAGACATAAGCAAAATTGTTTTGAACGTGTATCAAAGCATAGCTTATGAAAATCATGAGAAGAGATGCAACCTAGCAAAGGGTTAGGAGCACTCTCTAAGGAGGAGTCTTATGTCCGGTATCAATCGTAGGCAGTTTGTCACCTTAAGTGCATCAGCTCTTTGCTCACTGGGTCTTGTTGCTTGTGGTGGAAATAACGACAAAAAGCAGGGAGAGTCTGATTCTGCAAACGGTTCAGTTTATTTCCTGAACTTCAAGCCTGAGGCTGATCAGCAGTGGAAAGATCTTGCAGCTAAGTATACTGAGGAAACAAAGGTTCCTGTAAAGGTAGTAACTGCTGCTTCTGATACCTATGCACAGACATTCCAGTCTGAGATTAACAAGGACGCTTCTGTAGCTCCAACATTGTTCCAGACAAATGGTCCTTCTGGTCTTATTGGTGTAAAGGATTACTGCGTTGACCTTAAGGGTGCCAAGATTCTGGATGAGCTCACTAATGACGCTCTTAAGCTTCAGGAGGATGGCGTTGTCTACGGTGTTGATTATGTAGAGGAAGACTACGGCATTATCTACAACAAGAAGCTACTTGAGAAGGCTGGCTATAAGGGAGACGACATCAAAGACTTTGCTTCGCTGAAGAAGGTCGTTGAGGATATTCAGGCTCGCAAAGCAGAGCTTGGCGTAAAGGGCGCATTCACCAGCGCTGGTCTTGATTCCAGTTCTGACTGGCGCTTTACTACACACCTTGCAAATCTTCCTCTGTACTATGAGTTCAAGGATACCGGTAAGCCTGAGGCTAAGGAAATTAAGGGAACGTATCTCCCTAACTACAAGCAGATTTTTGATCTCTATATCAACAATGCTACATGCAGCCCAACTGAGCTTTCTGGCAAGACCGGTGATGACGCTGTCGCAGAGTTTGTCAATGGCGACGCTGTCTTCTACCAGAACGGTACCTGGGCATACAACGACATTAAGAAGCTTGGCGACGATGCTCTTGGTATGATTCCAATTTATATTGGCGTAAAGGGTGAAGAGAAGCAGGGTATGTGCTCCGGCGGCGAGAACTATTGGTGCGTAAGCTCCAAGGCAGACGACGCTTCTCAGAAGGCAACACTTGACCTTATCTATTGGTGCGTAAC
>JABZHU010000179.1:0-2208 GCA_015258705.1 Atopobium sp.
ATGGCATATACCGCCGCTGCCCTCTCCTACCTCATTCAAAATAGCGAGAAACCCATTGTACTCACAGGCTCTCAACAGCCAATGGCAAATCCGTTTACCGACGCCAAACTCAACCTCTACCACTCCGTTCTCTACGCGCTCGACGACAGAAGCGCCGGAGTCGTGGTGGTTTTTGGCAACGAGGTTATTGCCGGCACCCGCGCTCATAAACAGCGCACACTGAGCTTCAATGCATTTACGAGCATGAATTATCCACCGCTTGCTCACATCCGTGGCAACAAGATTATTCGTAGTGCGCCAAATCAAGAGCAGGTAGATAGCGGTCTTACAACCTATGAAACGCTCAATACGCGTGTCATTGTGCTTAAACTGACCCCTGAGCTTAATCCATCTATCTTCTACCTTCTGAAGAATGACTACGACGCCATTGTGCTTGAAACCTTTGGTATTGGCGGCATCCCCTCATACGACGGCTCTTTTGAGGAAGCTATCACTGATTGGATTGCGTCTGGTCGCACTGTAGTTATTACCACACAAGTTCCTGAAGAGGGTCTTGACCTGGGTGTATATGAGGTCGGTAGAACCTATCAAGATATGCCCGGCGTTCTCTCTGGAGACGATATGACTACCGAAGCCCTGGTTGCAAAAACTATGTGGATGCTTGGTCAGACCTCCGATCAACGAGAGCAAGAAAAACTGTTCTATCAGGTAATTTGTAACGACAGAATTCCACAGTCCGTGGATACAGAAATTTGCGAGTAGCCGATGAGAGACGCCACATTTAAACCTACCGTGCTCTACCTAATTGCGCTTATCATCTGCGGTTCTAACGGAATCGTTGCAAGCTTTATCAATCTTCCTAGCTACCAAATTGTCTTCTTCCGCATGCTTTTAGGCACGCTCTTTTTGCTTGCGGTTAAGCTTGTACAAAAAGAGGCTTTTACCATTCAAAACTACCCCAAGGACTTCCAGGCGCTCGTTGGATCAGGCATTGCCTTGGGTCTTCAGTGGACCTTCCTTTTTGAGGCGTATCGCCTGGTAGGCGTTGGTATTGCAACGCTTGAATATTACTGCGGTCCCGTCATTGTAATGGCACTTTCTCCCCTTTTATTTGGCGAGAAACTCACTGCTAAAAAGATACTTGGCTTCCTCGTGGTTGTTATAGGCGCTGCTTTGATTATTGGCTATGGAGTCGGATTGAACCTCTCGCCAGCTGGCCTTCTTCTAGGCGCTCTCTCTGCTGTTCTTTATGCCGTTATGGTTATTTGTAACAGGCAACTCAAAGACGTTTCTGGTATTGAAGGTACCAGCATTCAGCTGGGCCTTGGCTGCGCTATTGTTGCTCTGGTTACTGTTGTATTCCATGGCATTGAGCTGCCCGCGGACCCAGCGTCGGTAAATTGGCTTGCCGTTTTAACCATCGGCCTCTTTAACACAGGCCTTGGATCATTTTTGTATTTCCCACAACTTACCAAGATTCCAGTTCAGCGCGTGGCAGTCTTTGGCTACCTTGAGCCACTCTCTGCAGTTATTTTCTCGGCACTTATCCTTGGCGAGCCTTTTGGCCTTCTCAAAATAATAGGCACCGCCTGCATCATAGGCGGTGCCATCTTTGCTGAGCTATCAGGCGCCTCTTCGAACAAATCAGAGGCTATTGAAACTCCACTGTAGCGTATAAGCTGCGAGCAAGCCGCGCGTACAAGCTGCCGCGCAGCAACGTGCGAGTCGTGCTTAAGCTGCTATCGCAAACGATCTGCGCTTAAGCCACTACTTACATTGGCATAGTTGGTGCGACAAAGACGCGAGCGGCGTTCTCGCGGTCAAGGTCATACAGGTTCTTTGGATCTCCACCAAAGATCTCTACTGCCTTGAGAAGATCGGAAGCATTTGCCTCTTCCTCACCCTGCTCCTTAACGTACCAGTCAAGCAGCTGCATGGTACGGAAATCGTTTGCCTTCTGAGCAACGGCATAGCACTCGTTAATGCTTGCGGTAATGAACTGCTCGTGCTCGTACGCTGCCTTGATTGGCTCAACTACCTTGGTAAAGGTAAGGTCTGGCTTTGCGATTGCCTCCATGGTTGGAGTCCAATCGTTATCAAGCAGGTAGCGACGAAGGATTCGTGCGTGAGCAAGCTCTTCCTGAGACTGAATAACATACCAATTTGCAAAGCCCTTCAGGCCCTGCTCCTCATAGAAATCTGCAAAGG
>JABZHU010000180.1:0-2197 GCA_015258705.1 Atopobium sp.
CTTTAATACTTTTTCATAATTCTTTGGCAGTTATTCACCAAAAATGACTAGAAAAAAGAAGTGCCTCCCAACATAGATTGGAAAGCACTTCTTGCGTCATCTTTAAATCTGACTAATTCTGTGGATAGTCAGACTGTGCAGCCTTCTTTGCAGATCTAATCAGGAAGTCCTGGTTATTGTCGGTCTGCTTAAGACCACTGATAAGAGCAGTAGTTGCACGCTCAGTGTTATTGAAGCCTGCAAGAATACGGCGAACGCCCCATACCATAGGCTGAAGCTCTGGCTTAATAAGCAGATCCTCATTACGAGTACCAGAAGAAACAGGATCAATAGCTGGGAAGATACGGCGATCTGCCAGATCTCGATCAAGCTTGAGCTCCATGTTACCAGTACCCTTGAACTCCTCGAAGATAACTTCATCCATCTTGGAACCCGTGTCTACCAGGGCAGACGCAATAATAGTGAGCGAGCCGCCGTTCTCGATGTTTCGAGCTGCACCCAAGAACTTCTTTGGTGGATACAGAGCTGCGGAGTCAACACCACCAGAAAGAATACGACCAGAAGCAGGAATAGCCAGGTTGTATGCACGAGCAAGACGCGTGATGGAGTCCAGGATAACCACAACGTCCTGACCCATCTCAACCAGACGCTTTGCTCGCTCAATGACGAGCTCCGAGACAACGGTGTGATTCTCTGCTGGCATATCAAAAGTTGAAGCAACAACAGTGCCCTTGATGGAGCGCTCCATATCTGTAACTTCCTCAGGGCGCTCGTCTACCAAGAGGCAGAAGAGGTGGACCTCAGGATTGTTGGTGGTAATAGACTGGCAAATACGCTTCAAAATGGTGGTCTTACCTGCCTTTGGAGGCGAGACAATCAAACCACGCTGACCCTTACCAATAGGAGCCACCAGATCAATTGCACGGCCCGTAATGGAGTCTTTACCGTGCTCCATAGTAAGAGGCTGGTCTGGGAAAATTGGAGTCAGGTCTTTGAAGCGAGGACGGTCCTTAAGACCCTCAACTTCCCCACCGTTGACCTGGGTAACCTTAAGCAGTGGTGGATACTTGCTATTTACGCGAGCAGGTCCCACCATGCCCAAGACGCTATCACCCGGACGCAGACCAAGATTTCTAATAATCTGCTGGTGGACAAAGGCGTCGTCATCGCCTTCCATATAATTACCTGTACGAATCCAGCCGTATCCTTCGTTGCTAATCTGAAGAATACCCTCAACAGTCTTAAAGCCCTCAGCAGCTGCAGATGCAGCGTATACAAGCTCAATCAAATCAGACTTATGAACGCCTGCGTACTCAATGCCCAGCTCAGTTGCTTTAGCACGAAGCTCAGAAAGCTTCATCTCTTGCAGAGCCTCTTTGGAAAGCGATGGCTCGCTTGCCTGGCCCTGCTTGCGATTCTTGTTGCGCTGGTTGTTCTGTCTACGATCGCGAGAAGGACGCTCTTGGTTGTTGGCGTGTGCGTTTTCCTGTGTCTTCTCGCCCTCCTGAGCCGCTTCTTTTGGCTCAGCATTACGATGTCGACGACGTGCTGCACCCGTACGAGAACGCCCTGGACGCTCTGCTGGAGCTGCATCGGAATCTGCCACTGCACCAGAAGCCTGCTCCTGAGCTGCACCATCCTGCTGCTCAACACTACCCTGCTCTTCAGCAAAGTTCTTCTGAGCCGCATTGTCATTCTGGCCAGCTGCACCCTCTGCCTCTGCTTTAGTAAAAGCAGGAGCCGGGGTTACCTCTGCAGAAGGCTGAGTTGCATCCTGAACAATCTTGGTAAGGCGATCAGTGTCTACAACGTCAGAAGAAACTTTGCCGCCTGCCTGGACCTGAGCCAGGACCTCTGCCTGTGCAACTTCAAGGGCACGCTCATGAAGAGCACGCTCTTCCATCTCTTCTTTGCTAGGACGGCCACGCCGGCGCTTTGGTGGCTCTGTAATACCTGCTGCGTTCATAGCCTCTGCCACAACAGCCTCTACTGCACGACGAGCCTCGGTCTCTTTTTTAGTTGGACGACCGCGACGACGCTTAGCAGCAGATGAATTAGAGGCCTTTTCTTCAGTTGCCTCAGAATTGGTATTTTCTGAAGTTGAATTTTCTGAATTACTATTTTCACTCTTACGAGGTCTACCACGTCTACGTGGTGCTGGAGTATTTTCTACATCATTTAAAGAATCATTTTGGAC
>JABZHU010000181.1:0-2178 GCA_015258705.1 Atopobium sp.
CCGGTTCCCTCCTTGCTTTTGGCGAGATCTTCAACTTTGCTTTTGACATGCAGGGTGTCGTCCCAAACAACGAGGCCGTCGTCTCGCTGGCACTTGGCGAGTTTGGTCAAGCAACCGCAATCATCATGTGCATCGGCATGGTCCTGAACATTGTCCTCGCACGTTTTTCTCGCTTTAACTACATCTTCCTCACTGGCCACCACACCCTCTACATGGCAGCTATGCTCGCCATCATCCTGCACGTCGGCGGCCTTTCCGGTTGGATGCTCTACATCTCCGGCGCATGCCTGCTTGCTCTGATTATGGTTCTGTCTCCTGCATACTGCCAGCCAACCATGCGCAAGGTTACCGGCAGCGATTCCGTTGCACTTGGCCACTTCGGCGGCGCTGGTTACTGGCTTGCTGGTATGGTCGGTAAGCTCTTTGCTTCCGATCGCGAGAATAGCACCGAGAATATCAAGTTCTCCAAGCGCCTCATCTTCCTGCGCGACAACACCGTTTCCATCGGCCTGACCATGATCGTCATGTTTTTGGTTATCACCGGCGTTGCCGTCAGCCGTGGCCTTCTAACCCTGGTACCTGCAGGAACTACCGCTGCAGAGTTTGCCTCTAACCCACAGTATGCAGGCCTTCAGCACCTCGGCGACCTGCTGAACATTGGTACCGAGACCACCACTAACTGGATTGTCTGGGCGTTTACCCGCGGCCTCTCCTTCGCTGGCGGCGTTTACATCATTCTGTCCGGTGTCCGTCTGATCATTGGCGAGATTGTTCCTGCATTCAAGGGTATTGCTCAGAAGCTTGTCCCTGGTGCAAAGCCTGCAATCGACTGCCCAATCGCATTCACCTATGCTCCAAACGCCGTTATCATCGGCTTCCTGAGCTCCTTCGTTGGCGGCATCCTGGGCCTGCTTATCCTGGGTGTCATTAATGCACAGATTGCAGCTATTGCTCTGATTCTCCCAGGCGTTGTTCCTCACTTCTTCTGCGGCGCAACCGCAGGTGTCTTTGGTAACGCAGAGGGCGGCATCAAGGGCTGCATCGCTGGCTCTTTTGTCCACGGCCTGCTCATTACCTTCTTGCCTGCACTGTGCATGCCAGTCTTTACTCTCATGGGCTTCACCTCCGCTACCTTCTCCGATGCCGACTTCTCCATCATGGCTCTGATCTTTGGTAACGTTGCTCTGAATGTCCAGGGTGCAATTCTTACCGGCATCTGCGTTGTCTGCTTCTGCCTGCCAATCCTCTTCAACCTTGTTGCTCCTAAGAAGGCTGAGGAGAAGAAGGCCGAGTAGAAAATCCGTTCGCAGATTTGCGGCTAAACATCAAAGAAGCTGCAGACATTGCGAGTAGAATTTAGATATCTGAGTCGGGCTTTGTCCTTGGATGGGGTCCGACTTTTTAACCCACGTAAACCCTCATATTGTGCGTGGTGAATTGAAAGGGGTTCTTATGGCTATCCAGAAGATTCTTTGTTGTTGCGGAAGTGGACTTGGCTCCAGCCTTATGGTTGAGATGCAGATCCAGGACGTCCTGAATGAGCTGGGCGTGAGCGGCGTCGAGGTTGAGCACTCAACCGTTTCCGACGTTACTCCTGGCGCAGCTGACCTCTTTATTGTTGCTCGCGACCTTGAGGATTTTATCGCCGGCATCCCAGAAGACGAGAAGATCGTTCTCTCCAACATCCTTGATAAGGATGAAATGAAGGAAAAGCTTACCGAGAAGTTCGGTCTGTAAGCGCTGACTCGCACGCAGCTCCGGCTTGCGCGTGGTGCCGACCTGCTGCGTTTCTCGCACGCAATACGTGAAAGGAAATTACATGGACGTCGACCTTAAACAGGTTGCTCGTGAGGTGCGCAAAAGCATTCTCACGCAGGTCTTTACGGCCAAATCCGGCCATCCCGGTGGCTCGCTTTCTGCAACAGAAATCCTGACATATCTCTACTTCAAGGAGATGCACGTAGACCCCACCAAGCCTAACTGCCCCTGCAGGGATCGCTTTGTGCTCTCAAAGGGTCACGTTACTCCTGCACTTTACGGCGTTTTGGCTGAGCGCGGTTTCTTCCCCAAGGAGGAGCTTAAGACTTTCCGCGCGCTTAACTCGCGCCTTCAGGGTCACCCAAACATGAACGACACCCCCGGCGTTGACATGAGCACCGGCTCCCTGGGCCAGGGCGT
>JABZHU010000048.1:0-9223 GCA_015258705.1 Atopobium sp.
TTTATCGGCTTTGTAGCAGGAGTTGCAGCAGGATATTATGGTCGCTGGGTTGATTCGGTTGTTTCCTTTATCATCCAGGTTTTCTCCAGCTTCCCATTCTTGCTCTTTGCAATTTTGATTATGTTTGTTATGGGCCCAGGTCTCATCAATCTCTATATTGCATTAGGTCTTTTAATGTGGACTACCACCGCAAGGCTGATTCGTGGCGATGTCATGCGCCTGAAGAATTCTGAATACATTCAGTCTTGTATTTTGTCTGGCGGTAATAGCTTCCGCATCATCATGAAACATCTCTTGCCTAACTGTATGTCAACGCTGATTGTTGTTTCTACCTTGGGTATTCCAAGTGCAATTCTTTCTGAGGCAACGCTTTCGTTCTTGGGATTGGGCGTTCAGCCGCCTGAGGCAAGTTGGGGCCAAATGATTGCGGCGTCTCAGCCATACCTTGCATCACAGCCTCTCTACAGTATTGCCCCAGGTATTGTCATCATCATTACAGTTATGTCCTTTAACTTGCTCGGCGACGCCCTTCGCGACGCCCTTGATCCAAAGATGCGTTCTTAGAAAGGAGGTTACGTTTATGGCAGAAAAAACAGATGCTCTTGCACAAGAGAGTAATCAGACAAAAGAGACCAAAGACACGTCATGTGAGCACGTCATTGAGGGTCCTAACGGTCAGTCTGTGCAATTTTGCAGCCTTGAAGAGCGCCTCCTTGCGCAAGAGACCGCTCAAAAAGAGCGAGAAGAGCAGTGCAAGAAAAACGTTCTTCTCGACGTCAATCATCTTGATGTCACGCTCTTTACCGAAGATGGCGCACTTCCTGCAGTAAGTGACCTCTCGTTTATCATGCGAAAAGGTGAGACTCTTGCAGTAGTAGGAGAGTCTGGCTGCGGTAAGTCCATGACGGCTTTGTCGGTTATGGGATTGCTTCCAACACCTCCTGCACAAATTACCGGCGGAGAAATTATTTTTGAGGGAACTGATTTAACTCAGCTTCCTCGTGGTGGCATGCGTGACTTCCGCGGTAATCGCATTGGCATGATTTTTCAGGAGCCTATGACCTCCTTGAACCCTGTTATGAAATCTGGTCTTCAGATTCGTGAGGGCATCCTTGTTCATAATCCCAACATGAGCAAACAGGAGGCAGATCAGAAGGCCCTTGATATGATTAAGCTGGTGGGTATTCCTGCACCAGAGAAGGTCTTCTCGTCATATCCACATGAGCTTTCTGGTGGCATGCGCCAGCGTGTCATGATTGCTATGGCACTAGCTTGCCAGCCTTCGCTACTTATTTGCGACGAGCCAACAACCGCACTTGACGTAACGGTTCAGGCTCAGATTCTGCAGATCATTGACCGCATGAAGCAAGATCTGGGTACCGCCGTCATGCTGATTACGCATGATATGGGCGTTGTTTCCGAGATGGCTGACTGGGTTCTTGTTATGTACGCTGGTCATCGTGTTGAGTATGCGCAGTCTGCAGAGCTCTTTACTAACCCGCTGCACCCCTATGCTCAGGGCTTGATTGCATCCATCCCGTCGTTTGACGAGCACACCAAGGAACTCTATGCAATTCCTGGTAGCGTTCCTATGCTTTCGCATATGCCTTCTGGTTGCCCATTCCATCCACGTTGTCCGTTTGCTAAGGACATTTGTAAGAATCGTCGTCCTAGCTTGACTGCTGTTGGTGAAGACAATTGCCATACTGTCAGCTGTTGGAAATACACTGATGAGTGGGGTGAGTAGTCATGGCAGAAGAGAAGAACACAGAGGTCAAAGACCTTTCTGGCGAGAAAACCATCTTGTCCGTAAAGAATTTGGTCAAGCGATTCCCCATTAAAAACGGAGTTTTTGGTCGTTCTAACGCTTCCGTTCATGCTGTTGAGGACGTTTCTTTTGAGCTCAGGCGCAAAGAGACCTTGGCTATTGTTGGTGAGTCTGGCTGCGGAAAGTCCACAACAGGCAAGTGCGTACTGCGCCTTACCGAGCCAACCTCTGGTACGGTTGAGCTTGATGGAGAGGACTTTACCTCGCTTAAGGGAGAAGATCTTAAGCGTGCTCGTCAGAAGATGAAGCTTATCTTCCAGGATCCTTACAGCTCACTGAACCCTCGTATGACGGTCATGGATATCATTGGCGAGCCTATTGATATTGCAGGTACTTATAAAACAAAGTCAGAGCGTGATGCTCGCATTGAAGAGGTAATGGAGGAAGTTGGCCTTAACCTTGAGTTCAAGTACCGCTACCCTCACGAGTTCTCGGGCGGTCAGCGCCAGCGTATTGGTATTGCTCGCGCTATTGTGCTTGAGCCAGAAATTGTTGTCTGCGACGAGCCTGTTTCTGCTTTGGACGTTTCTGTTCAGGCCAAGGTAATCAACTTGCTCGAAGAACTTCAGAAGGACCACGGTCTGGCCTACATCTTTATTAGCCATGACCTTTCCGTTGTTCGCCACATTGCTGATACTGTTATGGTCATGTATTTGGGCCACCAGATGGAGTTTGCCACCAAAGACGCCCTCTTTGAGCGTCCTTTGCACCCATACACTCAGGCACTTTTAGACGTTATTCCTCGTATTCGCCACGAGCGTATCCAGGAAAAGCGCATTCTTCAAGGTGACGTTCCAAGTCCTGCTAATCCACCTTCAGGTTGCGTATTCCACACGCGCTGCCCTAAGGCAATGAAGGTTTGCTCCGAGCGCATTCCTGAGCGCATCGAGGCTGAGCCAGGTCACTTCTGCGCTTGCCACCTGTACGACACATCGCTCTCTGATGCCGACCGTACGCCTCAGGTTGCACACGCTATTGAGGCGGCTCAGAAGGCCGTAGAAGAAGCGCGCTTTGAGGAGAAGATTTCCGAGTAGCGCATCTTATTGTCGTGTCTTAAAACGGCATACAAACACAAAAAAAGGCGAGAAGACCAACCGATCTTCTCGCCTTCAGTTTTGTATGGAGGAAGCCTTACTTCTTCTTAACCTTATCGAAGTGAGGGTTAACCAGAACGCTGAGGCCGGTAAACTCTGGCTTCAAGACGTAAGGCATCTGTGGCCAGTCGATAGGTAGGCATGCGTAGTCTGTGTGAGTCATGAGGCTATCTGCCTGACGGGTGAGCTCAAGTACCTTGTCGTTGTTGTTAACGGTAAGGCGAGCCTGGTCAACCAGGTTGTCAAACTCGGTGCTGTTGTAGAAGGAAGACTTCTTTGCGGCGCGGTCAGAGCGGAAGTAGGAGCCCATGTGCTCAACACCCTGGAAGGAGAGGGTAGACCAGGTAACAAGAGTGACTTCAAGGTCACCGTTAGTACGTGCGTCGCTCCAAACACCAGAGTCAATAACGCTTACGTTACAGGTAACGCCAATCTTTGACCAAGCATCCTGAAGGGCAACCATGAGGTTCTGATCCTGGCTTCTGACCTGTGCGTTAAGAGTGAGGTTAGAAACACCAGCCTCTGCAAGAAGCTGCTTTGCCTTGTCTACGTTGTACTCAAACTCTGGAGCGGACTCGTTGTAGCCGGTCTCAGAAGATGGGATAAATGACTTAGCAGGCTTTGCAACACCAGAAAGAATGGTGCTACAAATGGTGTCTCTATCAATTGCCATAGAGAGAGCCTGACGAACGCGAACATCTTTGAGGTTCTCGCTCTTAAGGTTCAAGTTTACAAACTGCGTGGATGCAGGAGTGTAGTTGACAATCTCTTTGGAAATAGACTCATCATTTTGGTACTGCTGAATAAGAGATTGAGAAATAAAGACCAGGTCAACATCATTGTTCTTGTAGTTAAGAATACGGGTATTGGCATCATCAATGTAGACAAATCTGAGCTCATCCAGACCAGGCTTGCCCTCATGGTAGTCAGCAAATCCCTCAAGAACAACTTCTGTGGTGCTGTCATTAGAGACAAGCTTGTAAGCACCGGTACCAATGAAGTTGGTCTCAGTGCCCCAAGCCTCACCGGCTTCTTTGCAAGCCTTCTCTGGGTAGATAACAGCGTAGAACTGAGCCATGATTGCATTAAAGGTTGAATAAGGCTGTGTCAGCTTAATATCAAAGTGACGATCATCCTTAATAACAACACCAGAAAGCTCTTCTGTTGTGCCGGCAATAATATCTTTAGCGCCCTCAATGTACGCATACGAGTCAATTGAGGTTGCCTTGGTAGCAGGCAAGAACATACGTGTTAGGGTGTATTTAACGTCAGAGGACTTAAGGGTTTCTCCATTGTGGAATTTGATGCCATCCTTAAGTTCATATGAGTAGGTAAGGCCATCATCAGAGACGGTAGGAAGACCTGTTACCAGGTTTGGCTCAATTTCTTTTGTGTCTGGGTTAAGCACCAGCAAAGATTCTGCAACTGCCTCAGATACGCCAACAGAACCAGAAGTCTTTTGAGTATCAAAGGTTACCTTTGGGTTATTTACGCCAAAGCGCAATACTTTTTTATCAGAGTCTCCGCCAGCTGAACCGCCACAAGCAGAAAGTAGTGAAGCAGAACTAGCGGCAACGGCAGCCGCCAAAGATCCACGTAAGAATGTTTTACGGGAAAGGTTAGTAAATACATGCTCTTTCATAGGGCGCCTTCCGTTTGTATCTTCAAAACATGAAGTTTAAATGTAAGAACTGGCTTCTTAATACCCAAATTAATTGTATGCAATACAGAAAAATGTTTCATGAGTGAAAAAACATTGTGAAGGAAGAGTTGTCAGGGTGGCATGAAGAACGTAAAAGCGATAAAGTCATAGACTCATTAAGGGTATACCTTTAACGTGAATTTAGATAGAAGTACTGACTGATAAGAGGGTTTTGTGGTTATTCCAGATATCGTAAAAGATGCATTCAATGATGTTCCAGATCTTCCTGCTTCTGAGCGTCCTCTTATCTGTGTAACCCCTCGTTGGATGCCTGAAGAAAATTTTTCTGATTCTGCTTCTGTCGGACAGATCCAATTTGACGCCATCCTTGCAGCTGGTGGCATTCCTATCATGGTGCCTTTGACTGATGACCCAGAGGTTATTGGTCAGTTTGTTGAGATGTGTGACGGCTTCTGCCTTACCGGTGGTCATGATGTTGATCCGCGCAATTGGGGAGAAGAACCACGTGATCTTAATCGTCTGTGTCCCATAAGAGACAGGCTTGAGTTTGAGCTGGTAAAGCAGGTACTTGCTGCCGATAAACCTTTACTTGCTATTTGTCGTGGTCTTCAACTTTTGAATGTTGTACTGGGCGGTACGCTTGTACAAGATCTGCATACCATGGAGCCAACAGAAAATCATGTGTTCTGGACTCATTCAGCAAATTTGTACCATCCAGCTCATGCTGTTCATGTTCAAAAAGATTCTTTGCTGTACAACGCTCTGGGTAAGGTTGAAGACATTCAAGCAAACTCGTATCACGATGAGGCTCTGAAAAAGGTTTCCGCTGAGCTTAATGTAGTTGCGTATGCTTCAGACGGCATTATTGAAGGAGCCGAGGTCAAGGGCAAGACGTTTGCTCTAGGTGTGCAGTGGCATCCAGAGTATGGTTGGCAATACAGCAAAGCTGACTGTGAACTTTGGAAATCCTTTGTTACAGCTTCACGAGCCTCACGGTCTTCTCGTTAATACATTGATACTCTAAACTGCGTTAACTATCTGGTTAGCGCAGTTTTTTGTAAGGGAGTTTTATGAGTGACGTTCTAGATAGATTTATTGCGTATTGCAAGGTTTCTTCTCAGTCTAATCCTCTGACGGCAGATGCCGTTCCTTCAACTGAGTCTCAGCACCAGATGGCTGAGGTTGTTGCGGCTGACCTTCGTGAGCTTGGCGCAGAGAATGTAGTTGTTGACAAGCACGCTTATGTGGTTGCTCACTGGCCTGCAAGCAAGGGTTTGGAGGACCTTCCAACTCTTGGTTTCTGCTGCCATATTGATACGGCTTGGCAGTCTTGGGGTAACCCCGTCCACCCTCAGGTTGTTACGTATGACGGCGGCAAGCTGGCAGTTGGTTCTGATCGTGAGGGTAGAGAGGTCTATATCAGCCCGGAGACAAATCCTCAGCTTGAGCATATGGTTGGTTGGCAGCTGGTTACCACTGATGGCACGTCGCTGCTTGGCGGCGATGACAAAGCTGGCATTGCTATGCTGGTCAGCTTGCTTGCTCGCTACAAAGATCATCCAGAGCTTAAGCACCCACGTATTGCACTTGCGTTTGTTCCTGATGAGGAGATTGGCCACGGCGCAGCTCTTCTGGACCTTGATGCTTTTGGTGCTGCGTATGGCTACACCATTGACGGTGGTCCCTTTGGCGAGTTCTGCTACGAGACCTTCAATGCTGCTGAGGTGTTTGTGCGTGCTCACGGACTTTCGGTTCACACGGGTACCGCAAAAGGCCAGATGATCAATGCATCCGAGGCAATTATGCGCTTCCACGAGTTGCTTCCACCTGCGGAACGTCCTGAGTTCACTGAGGGCTATGATGGCTTCTTCTATCTGGAGCGCGTCAACGGTGATTGCGAGTCTGCTCGCGCTGATTACATTATTCGAGACCATGACCAGGCAAAGGTTGAACGCCGTAAGCAGTTGATGGTTGATGCTGCAGCGTATGTAAACAAGCAGATTGGCTCTGAGGTGCTTTCCGTTGAGATTCACGACCAGTATCACAACTTGGCTGACATCGTATTAAAGCCTGAGTATGCGCACTTAATCGAGAATGCACGCACTGCATACGAGAAGGTTGGCGTAGAGATGACCTGCATTCCAATGCGTGGCGGTACCGACGGATCCCAGCTTTCCTTTAGAGGATTCCCTTGCGCTAATCTTTCTGCCTGCTACTACAATGCTCACGGTGTCAGAGAGTTTGTTCCTGTTCCTGAGCTTGAGGGTATGGTTGACATGCTGGAGCACCTGGTAGAGCTCTACACCCATCCACAAAACTAGGAGATTTTAATGACTCATTTTGAGACTGATACACAGTATTTGATTGATACTACAAAGAAGCTTGTTGAGTGCGATAGCCCTGTTGGCTACTACGAGCGCATCCATGAGCTGCTTCGAGAGCTTGTTGCCGAGGCAGGTTATGAGCTCCAAATTGACAACAAAGCTACGGCGTATGTCCTGGTAGAGGGTAAAGATACCAGCAAGACTGTGGGCGTTAATGCTCACCTTGACACCATTGGCCTGATTGTTCGCGGCTTCAACTCAGACGGTACGCTGCGCGTTCGCCAGCTGGGCGGCATCAACTACCACAGCATTGAGGGCGAGACCTGCCATGTTGTCTGCAGAGATGGCTCCGTTGTTGACGGTCAGGTAATCTGCAACCACCACTCCGTACACGTCTTTGAAGACGCTCGAACTATGGAGCGCAACGAGGACAACATGTCCATCTCGCTTATCGCTGACGTTTCTTCCCCTGAGGAAGCTCGTGCGCTGGGCGTCTCTGAGGGTGCAGTTGTTGCCATTGACCCACACTTTGAGATGTATGACAACGGCTATATGGTTTCTCGCTTTATCGACGATAAGGCTTGTGTTGCCGCACAGCTTCATACACTGCGTTGGCTTGCGCAATCTGGCGAGAAACCCCTCTATAACACCTTGTTCGCATTCCCAATGTACGAGGAGATTGGTCACGGCGGCGCATTCTTGCCTGTTGAGGTGGATGAGTACGTATCGCTGGACATTACCCTTATTGGCCCTGACTACAATTCAAACGAGCACCACGTAGGCATCATTGTTTCTGATATTCGCTCGCCTTACGATTGGGAAGTTTCCAACAAACTTATTGTGTGTGCACAGGAGGTTGTTGAGCCAGAAAAGTGGAACCAGCAGGTTGCCTTCCACTTCTCAACTGATGCTAATGCTGCATATTTCTCCGGCAACGATCTTAAGAGCGGCGCATTTGGTCCAGCATGTCTCAACACTCACGGTCGTGAGCGTTGCCACATCGATGCAATTATCGGCACCGAGAACCTGTGCCGTGCGTACGTCCTTGGATATGGCGAGAAGAACTAGTTTTTCTCGCCATGGGTGCGTCTTGTTCTCATAGATGTATCAAAGAGTTTGTAAGATATGCTGTATATCGTGTGAATTTTGCCGTATACGTGATAAGGTAGCCTCAGTTAACTTTTCGAGTCAGGAGTTATTCATGGATAGACGTTCGTTCCTTAAGCTTGCAGGTCTTATTCCAGCTACAGCACTGTTTGGCTGCAAGGGAATAGACCAAGAGAAGTCTCAGGACGCCACAAAAGATGAGGCTAAGAAATCTGAGCCTGTTGCCGTAAGAGTTGCAACGCTCAAAGGACCTACTGCCATGGGCTTGGTAAAGTTCATGAGCGAGGTTGAGGCGCAAAATATCACCGATAACAACTACTCGTTTGAGATTTTGGATGCTCCTGATCAGGTAGTTGCTAAGGTTGCCCAGGGCGATGTTGACGTCGCATCTATTCCTGCAAACCTTGCAGCTACGCTCTTTAACAAGACCAAAGGTGCCTATAAGGTAGCTTGTCTTAACGTATTGAACGTCCTTTACATTGTTGAGACGGGTAGCGCTATCTCTAAGCTTACTGACCTCAAGGGAAAGACACTCTACGCTTCTGGAAAGGGTGCTGTCCCAGAGTACACACTGTCCTACCTGCTGAGCAAAAATGGTATGACACTTGGTGAGGACGTCCAGGTAGAGTGGAAGAGCGAACATACCGAGTGTGTTGCTGCTCTAGCTCAAGATCCAGAGGGAATTGCGCTGCTCCCACAGCCTTTTGTTACGGTGGCACAAGCCAAGAATAGCCAGATTCGCGTTGCAATCGACCTTGGCGCTGAGTGGGAGGCCGTCAATCCTCAGAGCAAGCTGATTGCTGGCGTGACCATTATTTCTTCAAAGCTCATCTCAGATTCTCCAGATGCGGTAACAGCCCTGCTTTCTCACTACAAAGACTCTGTTGCATTTGCGGTTGATCATCCAGATGAGGCTGCTACACTTGTGGGCAAATACGGTATTGTTCCAGAGCCTATTGCCAAGGTTGCGCTGCCTAAGTGTAATATTACGTATATTGATGGCGCAGATATGAAGAGCGCACTTTCAAGTTACTTAGGCATTCTGGCTGAGGCTAATTCTCAGGCAGTAGGCGGACAGGTTCCTGGAGACGATTTCTACTTTGGCGCATAACCCGCACATAAAAGATAGTATTTCTGCCCGAGGTGGCGCCGAGAAAGGCGCTGCCTCGGCAGATTTTTCTGTCGAGAAAAACGATCAGGCCCAAAG
>JABZHU010000049.1:0-9129 GCA_015258705.1 Atopobium sp.
AATAGAACCAACATGTTGATTATTTTGAGCAGCGTTTAGAGACTCATCAGGCAGAACGTCTGTATTGACGAGAGACGGATAGAGTTTTCCAAGCCTGTTTCTTCCAGGTTGCTTAGCTTCTGGCTTATTTTCCTGACGAGTCATCATACACCTCCCAAGTTAGGCATAGTGATTCATCTATAGTTAACTATATACCTTAGCTGGTGTACAACATTTCAGCTGTCAATAGTTAATTCGGCAGGCGAGAAGAAAATGTCATTGACTGGTTAGTTTTGCGCCATGAACGGTATACTCACATACGTAGATGATTGGATTGACATGGCAATAATGCAAAACGCAACTGATACAAATAAATCGCTGGTAGCTTCTGATGTAATTTCAGATCTGCAGAAACGTTCGCTTATTATTTTTGATTTTGATGGGACTATGGCAGACACGTTGCCCACCATTGTTTCTACCGCAAAGATGGCAATGACAGACTGCGGTCATACAGACTTTATCGAATCAGATCTTAAAAAGCTTGTAGGACCGCCGTTTCCTTATGCGTTTGAGCTGGTCTTTGGTTTAAGTCACCAGGACGCTGTTGCGGTTACTAAGCGTTACCGAGAGCTTTATGTAACTACAGGAAAATGGCCACTCTTTGAGGGTATGAGAGACCTCATCGATGACCTTCATGCCGCAGGTAAAAAGGTTGCCGTAGCAAGCTCAAAGAATCAGCCCATGCTAGAGATGGGGCTTAGGGACAACAACCTTATTGGTGTTCTTGATGTCTATGCAGGAAGAATCGATGAGGCGGCAACTGATAAAATCACTGCTATTGCCCACGTTATGCGCCAGCTTGGCTTTGATGCTTCTGAAAGCGTTATGGTAGGAGACCGCCGCTTTGATATGGAAGCAGCATTCCCAAATCAGATTCCGTGCATTGGCGTTTTGTATGGAAAAACTACCAATAAACAGGAGCTTATTGATGCGGGAGCGGTTGCAATTGTAGATACGGTAGAAGATCTACATCACGTTCTTCTCGCCTAAGAATCGTTACATACACAAAAAACGCCTTGTCACTAAGATGTGAACTACCTCCCATTTCTTGGACACGAGAAATAGGAGGCAGTTCAAAACACACCTAAGTCGGATAATCTGTTAAAAAGACGTATACATTACGCTGAAAATACCTCAATCATGCAGAATATCGTCATTAGGTGTGTAAAATGCCCGCAATTGAGCAGAATATCTGACTTAGGTGTGTTCCGTAGATACAGAATTTATCGATAGTTAAATTTCTTATATAAGCCTATTCATGTTTAAGCATATTAGATGAAGTTTATGCATAGAGATGCATATCAAGTAGTAACCGCCTAGCTGCCTGGCTATCTTGATTAGGAACATGTCGATTCTTCAGCAGAACACAAGAAAGCTGAGCTATTTTGTGCGCCAAGCCTAAAAGCCGACGCTAACACGCTGCAGAATCATAATCACCCGCACATGAACTGCCTCCCATTTCTTATGTTCAAGAAATGGGAGGCAGTTCGATGACAAGGCGTTTTACATTACATAAGCTCAACCTTTACTCAAGCTCAAAGGCGCCTGTGTAGAGCTGGTAGTACGTTCCTCGCTTGGCGAGAAGTTCGTCGTGTGTACCGCGCTCAATAATGCGACCGTGGTCAAGTACGACAATAACATCTGCGTTTCTAACCGTAGAAAGACGGTGAGCAATAACAAAGGTGGTGCGGTCGTACATCAGAGCGTCCATACCACGCTGGACAATTGCTTCAGTACGTGTGTCAATGCTGGAGGTAGCTTCGTCCAGAATCATGACGGGTGGATCTGCGACTGCTGCGCGAGCAATGGAGATGAGCTGGCGCTGTCCTTGGGAGAGAGCGCTACCGTTGTCCTTGAGCATGGTGTGGTAACCCTCTGGAAGACGTCTAATAAAGTCATCGGCGCCAGCAAGTTTTGCGGCCTTCACGCAGTCCTCATCAGTAGCATCAAGACGGCCGTAGCGGATGTTATCCAAGACGCTACCTGTAAAGAGATTGACGTCTTGCAGAACAATACCGAGAGCACGACGAAGAGCGCTCTTTCTAATCTTGTTAATGTTGATGCCGTCATAGCGAATCTTGCCGTCTTCAATGTCATAGAAGCGGTTGAGCAGATTAGTAATGGTTGTTTTACCAGCACCTGTTGCGCCAACAAAGGCAACCTTCTGACCAGGTTTTGCATAAAGAGAAATATCATGCAACACGGTGTGGCCAGGCTCGTAGCCAAAGTCAACATCAAAGAGACGAACGTCTCCCTTAACAGGGGTGTAAGTAACCGTGCCGTCACTGTGTGGATACTTCCAAGCCCAGTAACCGGTGCGGTATTCAGCTTCCTGAACTTTACCGTCAATGGTTTCTGCGTTGACTAAAGTAACGTAACCTTCTTCAGTCTCTGCTGGTTCATCAAGTAGCTCAAAAACTCGATTAGCACCAGCGATACCCATAACAACAGAGTTAATCTGACTAGAAATCTGGTTAATCTGGGCGGAGAACTGACGTGTCATGTTGAGGAAGGGGACAGCTACAGCAATGGTGAAAGGCAGTCCAGACAAAGAAACGTTTTGAATGTTCAGAGTAATAAACACACCAGAAACTACAGCAACTACAACGTACATAATGTTGCCCAGATTGTTGAGGATAGGCATAAGCGTGTTGGCATAAAGGTTTGCATTTCTTGCAACAACCATCAGCTCATCGTTGATTTTGTCAAATGATTCAATAGTTTCTGCCTCATGACTAAAGACCTTAACGACCTTCTCGCCATTCATCATTTCCTGAATGTGTCCCTCTACATCTGCGGTGGTTTTCTGAGTCTTAACAAAGTTCTTTGCGGACTTACCACCAAGGTTTTTAGTAGCAAGGCCCATCAAAGAGAAGCCAAACAGAACAACCATGGCCATAAGTGCGCTGTAGTAAAACATGATGAATATAACTGCGATGATAACCACAGAGGTAAAAAGGAGGTTTGGAAGACTGGTACCAATCATCTGGCGCATTGCGTCAATATCATTGGTGTAATAGCTCATGATGTCGCCATTGAGGTGCGTATCAAAGTACCTAATAGGCAAGTCTTGCATGTGCGAGAACATCTTTGAACGCCATTTTTGCAGAGCTCCCTGGGTGACAATAGCCATACCCTGGGTAGAGATGATATTCGCAAGAAGTCCAATGACGTAGAAGGTGGCGAGAAGAGCCACGTTCTGGAAGACTAAGCCTTCAGCAGAATTCCAGTCACCACTATCAATAAAATTGGAGATGATAGACAGGATTCGCTCCAAGAAGACACTTGGGAGCGACTGCATAATTGCTTGGATAACAGCACCAAGGAGTGCTACAGGGAGAAGGACAGGATAGAACTCCCAGAGCATTTTAATGGTTCGAGTAAGAATTTTTCCCACGGGAAGCTTTGGTCTTGTACCGTTTGTTTCTGTTGTCCTACTCATGAGAAGTCACCTCACCTTCCTGAGACTGATTTTCATCAACACTTTGCTTGTTCTGTGAGAAGTACACCTCACGGTAGATTGGGTTATCTTTCAGGAGTTCTTTGTGCGTACCAATTGCGTTAATGCGACCGTTGTCCAGAACAATAATCTTGTCAGATTCTTCGATACTGGAAGTACGCTGAGCAATGATGATCTTGGTGGTATCAGGTAAGAAATCTTTAAGACCAGAGCGAATTAAAGAATCTGTCTTTGTATCAACAGCGCTGGTAGAGTCATCAAGAATAAGTACTTTTGGACGTCTAAGCAACGCGCGCGCAATACAGAGTCTCTGCTTCTGACCACCGGAAACGTTGTTGCCACCCTGCTCAATATGAGTCTCATATTTATCAGGGAAGGTTTGAACAAAGCTATCAGCCTGAGCAAGACGAGCTGCCTCAAGAATCTCTTCGTCGGTAGCGTCAGGGTTACCCCACAGGAGATTCTCTTTGATGGTACCGCTAAAGAGAACGTTTTTCTGAAGAACCATGGCAACAGCACCACGAAGAGTGTCAATGTCATAGTCTTTGACATTGTGTCCACCAACAGAAACGCTACCAGCGGTTACATCGTATAGGCGAGGAATAAGCTGCACCAGTGTGGACTTTGCAGAACCGGTACCACCGATGATACCGATGACTTCACCAGAGTTGATGTGAAGATCTACATCAGACAGGGCTTCTCGACCCTCTGGACCGGAATAGGAGAATCCAACGTTCTCAAAATCAATGGATCCGTCTGTAACCTCGGTCAGAGGATTTTCTGGGTTGTTAATAGTGGAAGTTGCAAGGAGTACCTCACAGATGCGGCGAGCACCTTCTTCTGCAATGATGATCATGGCAAAGACAAAGGAAAGCATCATGAGTGACATAAGCATCATAAAGCCATACGTAATAAGCGAAGAAAGCTGTCCAACGCCAAATGCAGTTCCTTGAGAAGAGACAATCAGGTACGAGCCAAAGTACAGAATGAAGACAAACAGCACGTAAATAGTGAAGTTCATAAATGGAGAGTTCAGAGCCATGCGCCTCTCGGCTGCTGTAAAATCTTCGCGCAGCTCTTCTGCAGCTTTATCAAATTTCTGACGCTCAAAGTTTTCATTTACAAATGACTTAACAACGCGGATACCAGCCAAGTTTTCTTCAGCGGATTCATTGAGTGCGTCGTATCTCTTAAATACCTTTTTAAAAATAGGAATGACCCTAGAAATAATGAAGTAGAGGCCAATTCCTAGAAGAGGCATGACGGCAACAAAAATAATGGCAAGCCAGCCGCCCATGATAAAGCCAGCAATAAACGCTGCAATAAACATAAATGGAGCACGAACGGCCAGGCGGATGAGCATCATAAATGCCATTTGTACGTTAGAAATATCCGTAGTAAGGCGTGTTACTAACGATGACGAAGAGAACGCATCAATAGTGGTAAACGAGAAATTTTGGATATTACGGAACATATCACGGCGAAGATTGCGCGCAAAGCCCGTGGATGCTTTGGCAACAGAAATGCCGGATAGTGTTCCAAACAACAGTGACAGCATTGCCATAGCAGCAAGAACAGCTCCAGACTGAATGACAGCGTTTAGTTCTGCCCCTGTGCGAAGCGTATCAACAAGATTGGCTGTTCTAAAAGGAATGAGGATTTCTAAGATGGTCTCAATTAACACAAAGAGAGGAGTGAGGATAGTGTCTCTTTTGAACTCACCGATACTCTTTGAAAGCACTAAAGCAATCTCTTTAATGGAAAGATTACTGACATCTACAATACCTGTCAGGGTAGAGGGAGCCAAGGTAGTATCTGCTTCAGATGTTTCAACCATGCTTTCAAGTTCTTCAGTTGAAGTTACTTCTTCTGACATGACGTTTCTCCTTTCTCATCTCTGTTAATTGTGTCCCAATGTTCAACTAAACGATCTAGATATGCGCAGAATGTAACTTTTTCTTCATCTGAAAGAACCGACAAAGCCTGCGCTTCAAATGACTCGATGGCCTCTTGAGCTTCTTTTGCTTGTTTTCGACCTTCTTTTGTCAAAGAAAGAAGTGTTTGTCTGCGATCTTTGTCTACGCGCGTACGTTCAACAAGACCTTTTGCTTCAAGTTTGCTCACCATTTCTGAAAGAGATGCAGATGTATTCTTTGTCTTGGCGAGAAGATCTTTTTGGGTCATATCTCCATCACGATAGAGCGCAGTCAAAATAAATTGTTGACCGCCACGACATCCGCGCGTGATGTAAAGATAATGACCTAGATGGCCAAGATTGCGAATAATACGCATTTCTTGAGTAGGTGAGGTTGATGCTTGATGCATGAGCCCTCCCGTAACAGAAATAATTCTTGCTAGGTATTTTACTCAAAAATCCTGAGATAGCAAGGTACTTAACAATTAAGTACCTAAGTTTTATTTTCTTGAAACAAAAGCAGGTAAATCAGGTTAGAGTTCCAGCTCTGTTTTTAAAGGTAGGCAAAATTTGCAAATAACCTACGAATTACCGCACCAGGAGACACCTTAGGAACGTTGTGAGGGCATCCTGGAATGAAGAGAAGTCGAGCGGTAGGAATTGCCTCAGCAATACGGCGAGTTTCCTCTGGATAAATCTCATCGTATTCACCTGCCATGACAACAACAGGAACGGCGATGTGTTCAAGGGATGCGGGGTCAATATGAGGGTTATCTACCATGAGCTCCAGATGCTCTGCAATACGAGCCGCCTCAGCAGGCGAGGGAACGGGATAGCCATCTTCTAGAACAGCGCCTTCCCAACCTTGAGCTGCCCAACATTTATTGCCCTCGATACTTTCATAGAGCCAGGTCATATCGCCTAACGTGTCAGGCTCAAGATTTGCTCCGATAGATACGAGAGAGACAACTACGTCTGGATAGTCACGTGCCAGAAGAAGACCAAGAATAGCTCCGTCAGAAAAGCCCACAATATGAGCAGATGAAACACCAAGCTGCCTCAGGACAGCATACGCATCTTCTGCCATCTGCTCGTAGGTAAAGGCGGCAGTTCCTCGGGTGCTTAAACCCTGATCTCTTGAATCAATACCAATTGCGATGTAGCCGCGGCTGCATACTTCATCAATGATGGTGCCAAAAATTCCGTGTTCTTCACCGTTTCCGTGGAGAAACACAATGGGCGCAGCATTGGTACCGTTAGCAACAGACGCCAAATAAGCCGCAGTTGAAGCGAGGTCTTCACAGGGTTTCTCGCCAGATGAAGTGCCAGGAGCGTAGACAAACGTTGCAATTTCTGCGCCGTCATCAAGCAACACCTGAAGATGACACTTCAGGTGTGCTGTTGGCTTGCTATAAGGTTTTGGACGGTAGACGGGTGGAAACTCGACCACGTATGCTCCTAGCTGCGCGTTTTAGTTCTTCTGGCTGGGATGTGCTTTGAAGAAGTCAAAGCGAGGAGGGAGCTCTTCAAGCTGGTGCTCCTCTGCGCTCTGACCAAGCTTTGCTGCAAGCTCCTTTGGACCCATAAAGGCGTTCTCCCAAGAGAAGAACTCCTCATGTGGGAAGTTGAGAGCATCTGCAATGCGCTCGCAGCCTTCCGGAACAGCCGGGTGCATAAGCAGCGTGATGGTCTTGAGCGCATAGAATGCATCAGCAAGTGCCTGGTCGTAGGCCTCGTCATTGCCCTGAGCGGCCTTGGAAGCCTCGCCCCAGCGCTTGTTTTCTGCGCGAGCGTACTCATCAACAGCAGCAATGGCAGAATGTGCGTCAAAGCCGTATGCAAGCTGCTCGTACTTCAGCAGAACCTCTTGAGCAGCATCGATAACTTCCTGGTGAGGCTCGCTGACAGGCAGGTGACCGCCACACGCATTGGCTGCACCATACAAGCAGCTACGAGCCATGCGGTTAAAGATGTTAGTGAGAAATGCTGACTCCTTGAGTGCTGGATCAACAACGCGAGGATCATCCTTTACCAGAAGATCTGGCTCGCCGTCTTTGCCCTTCCTTGATACGGAGGTGTCAAAAGCCTTTGGCGAGAAGGACACGGCGCGCTGATCAAGGCCAAGCGAGAGCCAGTGAGCGCGGAGCTGCTCTGGAGTGTAGAACTCAAGAAGCTCTTCAGCCATTGGAGGCT
Organism: Atopobium sp.; assembly: GCA_015258705.1. Taxonomy (GTDB): domain Bacteria; phylum Actinomycetota; class Coriobacteriia; order Coriobacteriales; family Atopobiaceae; genus Lancefieldella. The sequence continues at coordinate 7,608 of JABZHU010000049.1, forward strand.
TAATAGCACCAGAGCTGGAAGCCTTCTTGTTCATAAAGAGAATGTGGTAGTTAGCAACTGGAGTATCGGTGATAAGACCCCAATCAAGTGCATCCCACAGCGGGTTCTGGACAATGCAGTAGAAGAAGATGTTGTCCTGACCAATGAACTGGTAGACAGCAGCATCGTCACTGCACCACCAATCGCGCCACTCGTCAGAAGAGTAGCGAGAACCACCGTTGCTAGCGTCTTCAGAAAGAGCAGCACGGGTGAAGGTGATAGGAGCCCAGAGGGACTCAGTCCAAACCCAGATGGTAAGGTCTTTAAGATCTTCAATGTCTGGAGACTTAAGGCCCCAAGAAATATTACCCGTCATGCGGTAAGGCAGGAGAGTCTTGCTTGTTCTAAAACGAATTCCAGCCTCTTTGAGTTTCTCGCGAGCTTCATCTCTGTCTTGCCAATTTTCAAAGACAACTGAGAAGGAAGATGCATTACCTTCTGGCTCAATGACACTATGAGCTGGGAGGGAAGAGGCAACGCCGTCAAAGTCTTGGCGGTAGGAATTTTGAATGTAGATAATAGGCTCGGTCAGAGTCTCTTGAACGGTAGAGGTAACAACTGAGCGAATCTGTGGATTGTTCTTCCACTTTTCTACCAGGTTATTTAGAAACTCTTTGTATTGTGGTAGGTCAAAGTACCAGCTTGGTGCAGGACGAAGCTCTGGCGTGGTGCCAGTGAGCTGCGAAACAGGGGCAATGAGCTCCTCTGGATTGAACTGATGACCCAGGTCGCACTCTTCTGCGTAGGCTTTCTCTGACTTGCAGCCCTTAATAGGGCAACGTCCATTGACCTGGCGACCATTAAGGAATGTCTGAGCCTCGGTATCGTAAAACTGTTTAGTTGAGAGCTTGGAGAGTTTACCGCGCTCATACAAGCGGTGCATAATGCTGTCAGCCATCTCTTCGTGGATCTTTGCAGCGGGTTCTAGCGCGGAACCGCCGTAGAAATCAAGCGAGATATTGTAGGCGTTAAGAGCGCTTTTCTGCAGGTTGTGATTATGATTAACGTAATCAAGGATGGTGCCCTCGTAGCCCTCTTCTTCAACCTTTTTGCGATAACCCTCAGCAATAGGAGAGCCATAGCAATCAGTTCCCGAGATAAACAAAACGTTTTTCTGACCAATACGATCTCTTAAGAAACGAGCAAAGAAATCTGCTGGGACAAAGACGCCCGCAATATGTCCAAAGTGGAGATTCTTGTTACCGTAGGGCATACCACCGGTAATGACAGCGCGCTTAGGAAAATGAGGGCGGTTGTTCATGTCGTAGCTTTCGGCCATGGATACCTCGCAGTTGGAATTAGTAGATTACGCAAATTATCTTCTTATTCTAATCTTTTTTGATTCACTACACGAATAGATTCAGAAGTCGATACTATAGTGAGTAGAAATTATGTAAGGAGAGTTTGTGGGAAGAAAAAAGCCAAAGACAAGCCTTGAGTTTGTTCTAAAGGATCCACCAAAGTCTGTGGTGACGCCCTTCCT
>JABZHU010000050.1:0-9106 GCA_015258705.1 Atopobium sp.
TGCAGATAGAGCATCTCCTGCAGCAGATATAATGCTCTGTGCATTAGCGGGAATGTGTGCTTCATCAATTTTCTTAAGAAGCTGATCCTTGCCGCCAACCAATTTGTTACGAGCTGCATCTAAATCAATTGTAGGCTTCATAAGAAGTCCTTTCTGTAAGAGAAATCTATATGATTAGTATTTCCAGCTAAAATGAAACTCCTGTACAACAGAATGGACAGAAGAATAGAACGACACAGTTTTTCTTCAGTAATTATTAGAAATTATGATTTCGAAACAGACGAGAGATAAAAGTATTTCTGTAAAAGGTCGTATATTTTTCGTTAATGGATAAATTCTCAAAGATGAATTTGCATAAAAATTTGCACAAAAAATAACCCCGGGAAAGTCCGGGGTTATTTCGTAAAGCGATAAAACCTTAGAGGCGAGAAAATCGCTCTAGCAGTTTGATTTTACTTCTTCTTGCGAACCCTCATTGCAAAGCCGAGAGCGGTGATGCCAGAAGCAACCATTCCAACAGAAGCAATTACAAGCTCAGCGACATCGCCGGTGTCTGGCAGAACGCGCTTCTTCTTAGTCTTAGAAGGCTTGTGTGGATCAGGGCTAGGAGTTGGCTCAGGATCTGGTGTTGGCTGAGGCTCAGGCTCTGGATAGTCGTTTGTGAATACCAGAGGAGGCGTGCTTCTGCACTCGCACTGATCAATCTCTGTTACGGTTCCATCTTCAGCGGTCTTAGTAATGTGGTAGGTGAAATCAAGCTCACCATCATCATTCTTAAAGACGGTGTAGGTGAGGGTGTAGACGGACTTGTCGTAAGTAACCCTCTGGTTAGTGCCGGTAACCTCTTTGATGGTGTAAACATAGGTGCCAGGTTGCGTAAAGACTAGCTCACCGAAGTTATTATCGCCAGAAACATCAACAGAAGTCTCAACGCTATCTGTTGTTGCGTTGTTTGGCATTGGGTAGGAAGGATCGTTACGGGTGAGCGTGAACTTGAAGACATCCTGAGTTGTTGCAGTGCGTGGGTTGCCGCCGTTGTCATCAGGGAGAACTGATGGATAGTCGGTTGGAGCATCTGGTGCGTTACCAGTAACAACCTTCTGGACAACTGGATAGTCCCTGGCTGGCAGTGGATCAGGATAGACATTAGTAAAGACAGCGCCTGTTGCATCGTTATACTCGCCAAGGTCAACGGTAGTAACGTTTCCGTCCTCGTCAGTCTTGGTCATAGTACGTGTTGCCTCAAGCTGGCCAGTACCGTCGTCAACAACGTTATAGGTAACGGTGTAGACGCTCTGATCGTACTGGATGTTCTGGGTGCCAGTAACCTCTTTGATGGTGTACACGTAGGTGCCAGGCTGAGTGAACGTAATGTTGCGGAATACAGCGTCGCCACCGAGAAGCCTGCGTGTACGAGCAGTATTGCCGGTAGATCCCTCAGGCATAGGGCTGGATGGATCAAGGCGTGTCATCTCAAAGATAAAGACGTTAGGAGCGTCGCCTTCGTCTTCAGAGCCATTCGCCAGGAAGTTGTTGATCAGGCTCTCGGCAAAGCTGCCGCTTGCAGTGTCGTCGGCGCTTGTCGCGCTTGCAGTGCTTGTGGCGCCTGCTGCGCTAACGTTACTTGAGCTCAGGTAAGAATTAACCAGAGACGCAGGTGAAGGCCCTCCAGGTATAGGAACAACTGGGTAATCGCCTTCGACAATCTTGGTAACGGATGGCGTCACAATGGTAGGCCTGACATTGTAGACATTTACCAGCGACTGAGTGGTGGTGTACTGCTCGACGCGAGAAATACTGCTTCTAGTTGAAACGTAGGAATTAGGAACGTTCTCGGTGATGGTGTACGAAACAGTATCAGCAGCAGTATTGTCTACGTACTTACGAAGACCCTTGTAGACAATGGTGTAGGTGTTATTGCCATTATCGGTAACCTCAGGCGTAATGGTGCTGGTATCAAGGTTCTTATCGTTAGAGAGAACCAAATTGTTAGCACCAAAATCAGCTGTGGATGGGCGCTTACCAGCTGCATCGTTGTTATCGTCCCAGACCTTATTGATCTTGAGGTCAATGCCTGCATAGCTCAGAGCGTGAGTGGAGAGGGTACGAGTGGAGTGGTTACCAGCAATGTCGTAGTCAAGAACGCTGCTGAATACGCTGCGCTTACCGTCGTAGGAAGCATCAACGTTGTCGGCAACCTTATACGTGACGTCAACAAAGCCGCCGCTATTTGCAGCAAGTGCGTGCGTTGAAGTAAACAGCACCATGTCGGCCTCAGCAGGATTGGTGACTACGGTGTAGTCGCCAGGCTGTGGAGCATGGTTTGCAGTGTAGGTAACACCAGGGTTCAGCTTGATGTACTGGTAAGAGAAGTTGGAAGAAGAACTTACGCCTTCAAGTGTAAGAGGAAGCTGAGTTGCACCTTCTGGATTGATGCCAGCACCGCGGTCTGCAGACTTGGAGAGCAAAGGAACAAATAGCTGCGTGGTATTTGCGGTGTTACCGGTGTTATTGCGGACAGCAATGTGAACAGTAGCGATGTCATCGCGCTGCATAACAGGGGTGGTTGCGCCTGGATTAGCGGAGTCGTACGTGTAATCAGTAACGGTTCCAGAGATAGCGTCCTTTACAGAAAGGGTAGATGCAGCGGCAATTGCAGATGCCTGTGCAATGTTGATACCAGGGCGCTCGGAGAGAGAAACCATGGTCTCGCCAGAGTTGACGCTGTTGCCAAACAGGCTGGTGTACTGGGAAGTGTTCCAGTTGCTACGGTCCCAGTGCTCAGACTTAATTTGGGCACCAATCTCCTTGAAGTCTTTGGTGGTAATGCCAACAAAGTCATTGATGTGATAGATGCCCTTGCCTGCAAGATCAGTGGTGTGGACATCCATGCTCAGAGTCATGTTCTTGCTGGTAAAGTCTGGCTGATACTGGCCGCGAGTCTCGTCGCCAACATCAATGGTGTACTTCCAAACCTTAACAGCTACGCCGTCCTTATCGTACGTTCCTACAAACTCTGGAGCGCTGAGCGTGCCATTGGAAATGGTGAGGTTACTGTAAGTGAAGCCCTCAGGCATGATAACGTAGAGCACTGGCTCCTGAAGAGGGTTCCAGTCCCAGTTTGCGTCGTCGATGCGACCAGAAATCTTGAAGGTCTCGCCGCCGTTAATCTGGGTCTTATCGATGCTACCAACACCGTTAAGAACCTTAGGTGCGCCGGACTTAGCGGTCAATGTAACGCCTGCGTCAGGAGTGGTACCAGTGTCGTAGAGCTTGACGTTAGTGACAACGTCGGCGTTAGTGCCCTTCTTCCAAGAGCCGTAAACGCCGTTGGAGATGTAGCTCCAGCCATAGTACTCGTCAGTGACATGCTTGTTGTTTGGATTCCATGTATCGAGAAGATCGCTCATTGGCCTAATGCCATCGTATCCGCCAAGAATTGGACCAAGGTCAACCTTGATGGAAGTGATAGAGGTATTGATATCAAGGCCAAGGGCAGTGTTGGTGATAAGTGCGGAGACACCAGAGGTACGCAGAATGCTTGGGTCAGCAGTTCCGCTCGTGCCGTCTGATGCGGTCCAGTGGATTGGACCATAGGTCATACCAGCCTTGTAAGGGATGGTGACGCCACGGATGATAGCGGTCTGGTTCTGATCGATGGTCATCTCGAGCGTCTTTGGAGCGGTGTCTGAGGAGAGTTCGTTCTTGATGAGATAGGTGCCAAGACGAACGTTGTAGGTATCGTTTTTCTTGTATGCCCAGTTAGGAGCTGTGTCGACAAGAGCGTGTGTGGTAAGACGCTCTGGGTTAAGACCGTCAATTACGGTAACCGTAAGAGTAGAAGAAGCGTTTGCAGAGGTACGGTTGACGTTTGGAGTGTCATTCCAAACGGACATAGTGAGGTTCTTGATGGTGACGTTAAAGGTTGAGTTGTTAGGTCTGGTGCTTGATGCAGGAACCTTAATCTGTGGCTTAAAGGTTGGGGTGCCTGCGTAAGAGCCTGGCTCATTCCACTCAACTGTTGCGGTCTTGTTAGTGCCATCATCGGTAGTAGAGACGATGGTACCTGGGGTGTTGTAGAGGCTGGTCTCGTTGACACCAACTAGCTCCATATCACTTGGGTAGACAACCTGAACCGTAGTCTTGCTGTTTGCCTCGGTGAGTACCTTAGAGCCTGTGGTAGAAACCTGCAGGGTAGAGGTGGTGCCACCCTTAGAGAGAACCTCGGTGGACTGATCAGCCCAGAAGCCGTAGGTCATGGCGTCAGCTGCAGTAACAGATGAGGTGTGTGGATCAATGTTTTGTGTTGCAGTGGTGCTCAAGCTAACACGAATTGCATTTGCGATAACCTGGCTTGCGCTCTGGTTCTCAACAGCATCGTCAAGCTTGAACTGAATTTCTCCCCTGGAAGAAACCTGGGTAAGGCCGTTATTGGTCATGTAGACCAAATCACCACTGCGGTTCTTCTCGGAACTTGCGCCAGGATAGCCGTAAGGAAGGGTTCCCGTTCCCGTAGGTGTGGTAACCAGGTCAGAGAAACTGGTATTTGAGATGCCACCAACGGTAAACGTTGCACCTGGAAGACCTGTGACATAGAGTCCGTCTCCAAACCTCACGTTAAGGTACGTTGGGGAGAACTGCAACGATGCAGGGATTGTGTAGCCAACATTCAAGGCGTAGGTGACTCCCGCCTTAAGAGCAGGAGTTTGACCTGCAAGAAGGTCAGCAACTTGGGCGTGAGTCGACGCATCTTCAATGCTCAGAGCATTGATTTGAAGACCTGTGGTGTCTTCTGCGTAAGCCACGCTAAGGTTAGGCAGCAATGCTGCGACGAATGCAACGGCAGCCAAAAGCAATCCCGCTACAATCCTTGCCTTACTTTTCATAGCACATCCTAACTAGAGCGATACAGAACCAATCACTTTCTTTCTTACTTATTCTTACGACGCTTAGTAATGCCAAGTGAAGTCATTACAGCGGTCATACCAGCGAGAAGTGCAGCAAGAGGTGCTGCAGCAGAAGCATCTCCGGTGTATGGAGTCTTCTGCCTCTTTTTCTTAGATGGCTTAGTTGGAGTAGAAGGAGTCTCTGGAGTCTCATCCTCTGCAACAGTAATGGTTAGCTGGATTGTGTCGTTATCAGTTGCAACGGCGTCCTTACCGTCTGGCCACTGGACACCATTCCAGGTGAACGAGAAGACCTTGCGGTTGCCAGCTGCGGAATCAGCAATAGCGCTGAAGGAGCCGGTAACGGTGCCGACAGCGGTGAGCTGGGTGCCTGCAGCAACATTGGAGTCAATGGTGACGCCAGGAATGGTGAGCTTCATCCAGCCATCGTTTGCACTTGCCTCATCAACAATGCGCTCGAGGTCAGAGTACGTTCTAATGGATGAAGGATCGCTGAGCTCAAAGGTGACGGTAACCGTACGACCGTTGACCTGGACATCGCTGACCTTAAAGCCGCTGCCAAAGTTGGAAGCCTGGATGGTGTTGGCATCAAGGTTGCTTGGAAGTGTCATTCCCTCAGGAACAGTCAGAGTTGCTGTGAACTTGAACTTCAGGTTGCTCAGCGTAATGGTGTCATGGTTGGTATTAGGGTAGGCACGCTCAATGTTGTTCATCTGCTCCTGAATAGAGGAAGCAAGAATTGAACCAGTGAGGTTAAAGGTAGAGCCTGCCTTCATAGTGATGACCTGGTCATGCTCGGTATTCTCGTCAGCAAGCATATCTGCAGGAAGGTTCATCTCAATTGGGTTGTTCACAATCAGAGTCTGCTGAATGCCGGTACCACGAGGGTCTCTGCTCGCAGCAATCTGGACGCCGTTCCAAGAAAGTTCGAACTTCTTGGTGACGTTGGTGACGGTGTTCTTTGCAAAAGATTCAAAGGAGCCAGTAAGAGTACCTGTAGCGGTGAGCTCCTGACCATTGGTTACCTGAGTTGGGTCAAGTGTGAGACCATCAACAGTTACGGTAAGAGGTCTTGCAATTTCTGCGGTAGCCGCATCGTCTTTGCCAACTGTCTCGACAGCGTCTTTGAGCTGCTTGTAGTTGGTGTAAGTGCCCTTGAGCTTCAGGGTAACGGTAACTTCCTGACCGTTCACGGAAACGTTTGTAACCTCAAAGAGATCACCAAGGCCAGAGGTAGTTACTGTTGGATTAGCTGGGACAACAACGCCAGCAGGAAGCGTGAGCTTTGCAGTAAAGGTAGAAGTTGTGCCAGAAAGCGTAATCTTGGTTAGGTCGTCGAGGCCGCCAGCAATGCCATTCTCAAAAGCGCTCATCTGATTAATGACGGAAGTAGCGTCAATAGCGCCTGTAAGACTGAAGCTCTTATCGTTAGAAACTTCCTTGATCTGAGTGGTGTTGCTCTGAGAATCACTCCACATATCAGCAGGAAGATCGCTAGTAAGCTCTACTTTCTGGATTGAAGGATCTTCTTTCCACTTGAGATAGTAGGTGACATCGTTAGTAAGCGTTGCGCCACCGTTAATGGTTGCAGGGGAGTTACCTGCAGCGTCGGTGAACCAGTAGCGATAGTTGTGACCAATAACAATGCCAAAGAAGGTCATTGGATCATCCGCGTTGTCCAGAATGTGGTTCTCAAAAGTTGCAATATTTGTGTAGGCAGTATTGGTGTTAGAGCTGGTAGGACTTGCAATTCCAGCAGTTGTAGCGCTAAGGGTGTTGCCACTGAGGTTCTGAAGCAGCGCATTGATGTTGGTCTGCTCAGCAACAGTTGGGTGAGTCTTGATAGTTGCAACTTCTCCGCCGTTTGCATCGGTGGTGATGTCAAAGACGTTTGGATTCTGCTTAAAGACGCTGTTTGCAGAGAAAGTACCACCATTTGCCGAGAAGGACACGGTAAGGTGCTGCTCCTCCCAGTCTGCGTACAAATCAACGGTATCAGTACCTGCAGGAACAGCCAGGTTGGAATTAGCTGCAACCTCGTCTCCAGCGCCGTTTGCCTGGGTGGTCCAGCGCTTGAAGGTTTTACCTGCAATGTTGAAGTTGCTGTCGCGATTGTTAACGTCAGTGTTAGAAAGAACGTTAACGGTGCGACCAGCGTTTGTAGCAACGCGCTCAATAACGGTAACGCCGTTGCCGTTGTGATACCTGACATAGAGCCAAGCAGTGTTGGCTTTCCAGTGTGGATAGACTGTCATGTCAGAGGTGACCTGGGTATCAGCGGTGAACTGGTGCTCGGTACCAGCAGCGTCGGTGTAGTACCAGCCGTCAAACTCCTGACCACTTGCATAAGGATCTGCAGGTAGGGTAGTGGAGCCTCCTGCTACAGAAGAAGCAGTTGCAAGAGAGTTGCCGCGCATAGCAAGAGCAGTCTTGTTAGCAGTAGTGCCGTCAGCAAATGTTGGGTTGACGCCGGTAACGCCTGGGGTATTGAGGTCAAAAGTAACGGTTGCGGCAGGTGCCCAAACGTGCTTCTGACCATCGCTTGAAGCATTAGCAACTGGGTAGGTATAGGATGCTCCGTTAGCATTAATGAGGCTCAGAGAGTTAGTTGATGGGTCAGCAAGGGTAAAGAGCGAGAGAACCTCGTTGCCGTTAGCTGCACCGTTTGTAGGGATAGTGCTACCAAAGCCACTGTTGTAGCTTGGTGCGTATTTGATCAGATAAGAGCCGCCAACAACGTTGTAGTTCTGACGAGTCTGGCCAGCGCCGTTATCGGAGTTCTTGGTAGCAGGGGTTTCTACCAGGCTGTTTCCGGTGAATTGGATGGAGCCGTTAGTCTGGGCTCCAAAGAGGGCGCCAGAGTTACGACCGTCTCCCTTAATGGTGGAGTTGTTAATGATGACATCACCAGTGTTGACGTTAAGACCGCCAGTTCCACCGTTGGTGAAGTTAAGGGTTGAGTTAGTAACGTTTACTGTTCCACCAGCTACACCAACAGAAATGCCAGAAGTTGAGCCAGCATTAGCATTAATGGTGGAGTTAACAATATTGGAAGTTCCCTGGATGGTCATGCCCGTCTGGCCCCAGAAAGATGGGTTAATGGTAAGGGTGGAATCATTCATGTTGAGCTGGTTGACATAGAAGGTCTGACCAAAGCCTTCAACGGTAAGGTCTGTGTTCCTAAGGTTGAGGTTGCGAGCGTCATTCCAGGTACGAGCCTGTGAAGTTACTTTGATAGTAGCGTTTTCAAAGGTGACACCAGACTCAAAGAAGTTTGTATTGCTCTTATCGTCTGCGGTGATGGTAACGCTGTTCTTGTTGGTGCTGCCGCTAACGGTTCCGCCAAGAGAAATACCACGAGTACCGCTTGTACCTGCGTTGTTTCTAAAGACATAGGTACCATCGGTAATGGTTGAGCCATCTTGTGCAGTTAGTGCGGTTTTGAAGCCGGACATGGTAAGGGTGCCCGTACCGGTCAGCGTTGAGCCAGGTGAAAGAACCAGACCGTCAATGCTGTTTCCAGTGCCAGTAAGCGTTGCGCCCTCAGATTCAATCTTGAGTGTAAGACCAGAAGGAATGGTAACCGTAGAGGTCAAATCAAGGTTGCCTTTAAGATGAATGGTGTAGATTGAAGAAGTTTCTCCCCACAGCTCCAGTGCTTTCTCGAGAGATTTAACAGGATCGGAGCTGGAGCCCTCATTAGTATCGCTACCGTTGGTTCCGTCTACCCAGAGCTCAGTTGAGATGTAAGAAAGGCTTCTTGTCACACGGCGAGAAGATCTTTCTGCAGGAGCAGCAGTCTGCTCAGAGGTCTGCTGGTTGGAAGTAGCTTCTGCGTTAGTGGTGGTTTCAGCAGAGGTCTCTGCTGTTACTTCAGAGGTTGAGGCAGTTGCATCACTTGTTTGAGTTGCTGCAACTTCTTGCGTCTGAGCTACCTCTTGAGTGCTAGCAATTTCTGCTAACGCTGAAGAAGGGACCAAAGAGAGCGCGAGTACCAAAGACATAGCTGTCTTTGCCCCTTTGCTTGCAAAATTCTTGTTTTTTCTTTCCATACCTACCCCTAACAAATAGTGAATACCCCAACAAAATTTGCAATTAAATCTTGTGCTGAAAGTGATGAATCACGATAAGCACGATAGAGACAAATGACACATACTCAGAGCATTTTTCGTATAGATAATTATCTATTATTATGGTAA
>JABZHU010000051.1:0-9086 GCA_015258705.1 Atopobium sp.
GCTAATAGTACTAAGTGCCTTTGCGGTGATGCTCATCGTAGGTACAGCCCTATCCTTCCCTCTTACATCTATCTTGACCATTGGTTTCTTCCTTTTTTTTGGTTACGGACTCTCTCGCAAAATCTCTGCAAAAAAGCTTCTTTTAACAGCCTTTGAATCTGTTTGGGAAGTTAAAACAATTATTGCGCTGTTTGCTGTTGTTGGTGCTATGAGCGCAGCATGGCGAGCAGCTGGAACCATTCCAGAGATTGTCAGCATTTCTGCTTCTCTTATTTCTCCTTCTGTCTTTATTCTGGCTACCTTCTTACTCTGCACCATGATGTCCATGCTTTTGGGCACCGCATTTGGTACCGCTGCAACTATGGGTATCATCTGCATGTCTATTGGTAAGGCAATTGGAGCAAGCGAGTTCTTTATTGGTGGCGCTGTTCTTGCAGGTAGCTACTTTGGCGATCGTTGCTCCCCTATGTCTACCAGCGCAATTCTTGTTTCGCAGCTCACCGATACCAATCTATCCAAGAACATTAACCGCATGCTTCGTACTAGCGTTGTGCCTTTTATTGCTGCATGTGTTATCTACGTGGCCTGGGACTTCTTCATGGCAAACACGGGAACTATCCCCGATGTTACTGGTCTTCTGAGCCGTTCCTTTAGGCTTTCTTTGATTTCACTTACACCAGCACTTCTTGTAATTGTTTTCTCGCTTCTTAAGGTTGATGTCATTGTGACCATGGCATCCAGCCTGGTACTTGCCTGCATTCTGTGTGTCACCGTCCAGCGAGTTCCTCTTGCAGATCTGCCTGTCATCCTGCTCTTTGGTCTACGTGCTCCAGGAGCTACCGTTGCAAACATGGTTAATGGTGGCGGCGTCTTCTCCATGATAAACGTCTTGACAATCGTGACCATTTCTTCAAGCTACGCTGGTCTTTTCCAGACAACTGGCCTGCTTCGCCGTATGTGCCAGCTGGTAGCCGACCTCTCCGATAACTCCACGCCTTTCTTTGGCGTTCTGATTACCAGCATGTTTACCTCGATGGTTTCTTGCAACCAGACCTTGGCTATTATGCTGACAAACGATCTGTGCGAGAACGCAGAAAACTCTTCTAGCGCCCTTGCTTTGGATATCGAGAATAGCGCTGTAATTCTTGCTCCTCTGGTACCGTGGTCCATTTCAAACATCTCGGTACTCTCTGCAATTGGTGCGCCTTCCATGAGCCTTCTAGCTGCAAGCTTCCTTTATTTGCTGCCTCTTTGGACTCTGGGAATTTCTCTGTGGCTGCATCGCCGCCCAGCAAAAATTGACGGTCACCGCGCTCGTTGGCTTGGTCTTACCTCTGACGATGTCCGTGGCTGCGCATCGCCTCGTGTGCAGGACGAAGACACAACAGATACAACTGCAAGCCTTCCTGCTGTTAAAGTTGCCTAACAAAACAAAAACCTCTCATGCCTAAGACATGAGAGGTTTCAATTTAACTTCCAGTCCTATTTGTTACTGTCTTGCTTTAACCTCAGCAACAAGCTGGTTAGCAGGTACCTGTATCTGCTCGTGCGACTCCATATCACGAAGGGTTACCGCACCGGCTTCAACCTCATCTGGACCAATAACCACGCACAGCGTTGCGCCCATCTTATCTGCCTGCTTAAACTGAGCCTTCAGCGAACGACCAGTACGATCAGCCTCGCATCTAATGCCGGCTTCACGCAATGCCAACACGGTATCAAATACAACAGGAGCCTGCTCAGCACCTGCGCAAGCAACATACACACAGCTTGGAGCTGCGGGCTCAGCTGCAACACCAAGAGCTTCCAGCGCCAGCATAATGCGCTCAAAGCCAACAGCAAATCCAACGCCTGGGGTTGGCTTTCCGCCCTCAAGCTCAACAAGACCGTCATAACGGCCGCCGCCGCCGATAGCGCCAACGCCAGCGTTTGGAATCTCTACCTCAAAAACAGTACGCGTGTAGTAATCCAAACCGCGAACAAGCGTTGGATCCTCAACGTACGAAATACCAGCAGCGTCCAAATATGCCTTGACCTGCTCATAGTGAGCGCGACAATCATCACACAGGTTGTCAGAAATCAGTGGAGCATCCTTCATAACCGCGTGGCAGCTCTCATTTTTGCAGTCAAATGCACGAAGTGGATTAATCTCTGCTCGCTCAAGACAGTCCTCACACATCTCGTCCTTGTGATCAAGAATGAACTGCTTGACCTTCTCGCGATATGCAGGGCGGCACTCCGCGTCACCCATGGAGTTAATCATGAGCTTCATATCAGCTGGCGAGAAACCCATCTGCTCGTAAAACTTTATCAACATGATGATGGACTCTGCATCGGCAGCTGGATCAGAGGCTCCAAGCCACTCAACACCTACCTGGTGGAACTGGCGCAGACGGCCTTTCTGAGGACGCTCTCCTCTGAACATTGACTCGGCGTACCAAAGTTTTGCAGGTGTTCCTCCTTGTGGCACAAAGTTGTGCTCAACGGCAGCACGGACCACGCCGGCAGTTCCCTCAGGACGCATAGCCATGCGCTGACGAGGCTTAAGACCGGACTCATTACCAGCAGCTAGCAGATCATCAAGCAGCGCGCCAGAGAAAACGCGGAACATCTCTTTGCGTACGACGTCGGTTGACTCACCAATGCCGTGAACAAAGGTATCTACCTGCTCAAGTGCAGGAGTCTCAATGCGGTCAAAGCCATAAGTACCAAACAGATGGCGAGCAACATCCTGCATATGCTCCCAAGAGCGCATATAGCCGCCGTAAAGATCTTCGGTACCTTGAATTCTCTGACCCATGAATCCTCCTTGTTACAAACATAGATGTTTCTAGTTTACCCATGAGAGACAGCTCTGGCGTAGAAAAGCTTTTATAACTTTTGAAACCTATGAAAAAATCCGATTATTTTCTAGAAAACGTGAAAAAGTGCGTATGTGAGGGTTGCTTTTTAATTCCTACCATTTAGTATGAATTAGCGGATTTTGGGGTATGACAAAAACGTCAGTGACATTGGCGTTTGTCTTTGTCACAAAATCGCACTAGCGCAAAGGTTTTGCTCGCCCTAGAGCTGACCAAAGAGCTAGTCACAAACGTATCACGTGCTTGCACGTAGAGATATTTGGAGAGAGATTTATGGCAACTGAGCTACTCCGTGTAAACGGAATTTCCGCAGGTACCGAGGAGAAATCCATCCTGCATTCAATTGATCTGAGCATTGGTGATGGCCAGGCTCACGTTCTGATGGGACCTAACGGCGCAGGTAAATCAACCCTTGGCCGCGTCATCATGGGTGACCCTACCTATAAGATTACTGGAGGTTCTCTTATCTTTAACGGCGAGGATGTAACTGAGCTTGCTGCAGACAAGCGCTCACTTGCAGGCATCTTCCTCTCCTATCAGGCACCTGTTGAGGTTCCTGGTGTTCCTCTTTATTCATTCCTGCGCACCATCACACAGATGCGCCCCGAGCTTAAGATGACCGCTCGTCAGTTCCGTCAGCGTGTTGGCCAGATTTCTGATCAGCTTGAGCTTGACCAGGGCTTCTTGATGCGTGAGCTTAACGTTGGCTTCTCTGGTGGCGAGAAGAAAAAGGTTGAGATGCTCCAGCTTCTGTTGCTTCAGCCTAAACTTGCTATTCTCGACGAGACTGACTCCGGCCTAGACGTTGACGCACTCTCCGTTGTTTCAAAGGGTATTCAGGCTTATCGCGAGACCTGTGACGGCTCACTGCTCATTATTACTCACAACACCCGCATTCTTGAGCGCCTTGAGATTGACCGCACTCACGTTATGGTTAAGGGTCACCTGGTAGCAGACGGTCCTGCTGACCTTATCAACCAGATTGACCACGAGGGCTTTGAGCGTTTTGAGAACCAGTCTGATGAGGGCGGTGCTAACTAGTGAGCGAGAAGAAGCGATCTGAGGTCGCTGACGTAGACCGCTCGCTCTACGACTTCACCAAGTCCGAAGAGGGTTACGAGCGCTACGATGATGGCCTTACGCCAGAAATTGTGCGTGCTATTTCCGAGAAAAAAGAAGAGCCCGAGTGGATGCTCCAGATGAGGTTGTCGGCCCTGGAAACCTATCACCAGCGCCAGATGGCTACCAACTGGGGACCTTCTATTGCAGGTCTGGATTTGAATCATATCTCCACGTATGTCTCGCCAAAGACTCAGCAGGCAAATAGCTGGGACGACGTACCTGAGGATATTAGGGATACCTTTGATCGTCTGGGCATTCCACAGGCAGAGGCAGAAAGTCTTGCTGGTGTTGGTGCTCAGTACGATTCCGAGATTGTCTATCACAACATGCGTGAGGAAGTTGCTGAGCAGGGCGTTATTTACACCACCATTGAGGATGCTTTGCATGATCCACAGTGGGAGCCTGTTGTTAAAGAGTACTTTGGCAAGCTGATTCCTCCTTCAGACCACAAGTTTGCGGCTCTGCACTATGCCGTGTGGTCTGGCGGTTCTTTTGTGTATGTTCCTAAGAATGTCACTCTGGACTACCCGCTTCAGAGCTACTTTAGGCTAAATGCTCAGGGCGCTGGCCAATTTGAGCACACACTTATTATTGTTGAGGAAGGCGCTGACCTGCACTTTATTGAGGGCTGCTCCGCACCTAAGTACTACGCAGCAAACCTTCATGCAGGAGCTGTTGAGCTCTTTGTTAAGGACGGTGCTCGTCTGCGTTACTCGACCATCGAAAACTGGTCCAAGAACATGTACAACCTCAACACTAAGCGCGCCATCATTGGTAGCAACGCAAAGATGGAGTGGGTCTCGGGCTCTTTTGGTAGCCACGTTTCCTACCTCTATCCTTCTACGATTATGAACGGCGATTCCTCTAACTGCGAGTTCACCGGTATTACGTTTGCAGGAGCTACGCAGGACCTGGATACAGGCTGCAAGGTGATTATCAACGGCTCCAACAACTCGGCAAACGTTGACACTAAGTCCATCTCCAAGGACGGCGGCGTCAACACCTTCCGTTCTGCCGTAACCGTTGGTCGCAAGGCAGAAAATGCTCGCGTGGCGTTCTCGTGCCAGTCGCTGATGCTGGATAACATCAGCCGTTCCGACACCATCCCAGAGATGGATGTCCGCAATGCAACTGCTCAGATTGGCCACGAGGCAACTATTGGCCGCATTTCTGACGACACCGTTTTGTACCTGATGAGCCGCGGCTGCTCTGAGGCTGAGGCTCGCACCATGGTAGTAAACGGATTTGCAAACCCTGTCTCAAAGGAGCTCCCAATGGAGTACGCCGTTGAGATGAACAACCTGATTAAACTTGAGATGGAAGGAGCGATTGGCTAATGGATAACGTTTTGATTAATCGCGCCAACGTTCCTGCAGCTCAGACATGGAACCGTCTACGCGCTAACTCTTTGTCAGTTTCCGTCCCTAATCACGCTGACGCAGGCACAGTATACCTGCCTCTACCTCGTCTTTTTGAGCGTATTGAGTGTGGAATGGGCCAGGAGGTTACTGACTATGTAGAGTCTCAGGCATTCAAGTCTGATTTCTACAATGTTCCCGCTCGTACCAAGCGAGAAGAGCCTATTGTTGTCGCTGTTTCTGCAGCTCAAAACCAGTGTGCTAACACCGGCATCATTGTGCGCGAAGGTGCTGAGGCTACCGTAGTCATCGCAGCGTTTGCAGGCGATGTTGACGGCGACGCGGCTGCAGGCAGCGACGCGAACGACGGCGCGAACGGCAGCGACGCGCTTCCAACCAGCGCTGCGCTCACCCGTATTGTGGTTGAGGCTGGTGCAAAGCTGCACCTCATTGAGATGCTTGGCGTCAACGAAGGCCAGCAGCACCTTGAAAGTGTTGGTCTTGAGATTCACCAGGACGCTGCTGTTGACGTTAAGCAATACGCTCTGGGTGGATCAACCATCGGTCTTGGCCTCACCGCCAACTTAGTTGGCGCTCGAGCTCGCCTTGACCTCAATAATCGCTATCACGCCACTCACGAAGAGACGCTTGATATCAATCACCTGGTACGCATGCGTGGTACCTCTACGCGCGCGCAGCTCACCGAGTCTGGCGTCCTTAACGAGGCAGCTAAGAAGACGCTTCGCGCAACCATCGATCTTGTCCGCGGTGCAAAGGATGCCCAGGGCAACGAGATTGAAACGGTCATGATTCTTGGTGACGACGTTGTCAACAAGACCATGCCTGTTATTCTCTGCGATGAGGACGATGTTGCTGGTAACCACGGCGCTACCATTGGATCCGTCTCCCCTGAGCAGCTTGATTACCTTGCAGCTCGAGGACTTTCTCGCCAGGATGCTGAGCAGCTGTTTGTACGCGCTCTCTTTGAAGACGCCATCATCAACGCGCCTGAGGAGATTTCTCACCGCGTGGCTGTTGAGCGTTGCGAGGCTGAGCTGGGCGCAGAAATTGCTCACGACTATGACGAAGCTGCAGCTAGTGACGACGCCGATTCCAGCAAAGGTGGTGTCGCGTAATGACCGACGCAGAAGTTGCTCAGATTACCGATAACCCTTACAAGGCAGATTTTCCGCTGCTAGCAGCAAATCCCGAGGTAGCTTACTTGGACAGCGCTGCTACTTCTCAGCGTCCACGCGCGGTCATTGAGGCGCAGTCTCGCTTCTACGAGACCATGAACGCAAACGCTCTGCGCGGACTGTATCGTTGGAGCGTGGAGGCAACCGCAGCTATCGAGGGAGCTCGTGCTTCAATTGCAAAGTTCATTGGCGCTGTCGATAAAAACGGCAAGCCAGAAAGCCAGCAGATTATCTTTACGCGCAACACTTCTGAGGCGCTTAATCTGGTTGCTTCAAGCCTTAGCCGCTATGCACTCAAACCAGGCGATGACGTGGTCATTTCCATCATGGAGCACCACTCCAATATCATCCCTTGGCAGCAGATTTGTAAGGCTACCGGCGCTAACCTGGTGTACCTGCGCATGAATTCGCAGTACCAGATTACGCCAGAAGAGATCGCGTCAAAGATTACCGAGCGTGCCAAAATTGTGTCAGTCACACACGTCTCCAACGTACTGGGCACCCGCAACGACATCAAGGCCATTGCCAAACGCGCTCACACTATGGGCGCCTACATGGTTGTCGACGCCGCCCAATCCGCACCCCACATCCCTATTGACGTGCACGATCTTGACTGCGACCTGTTGGCTTTCTCGGCACACAAGATGTGCGGACCTATGGGCATTGGCGTGCTCTGGGGTCGCGCCGAGCTGCTTGACGCCATACCGCCGTTCCTTACCGGCGGCGAGATGATTGATTCTGTCACCGAAACCAGCGCCGTTTGGGCGCCTGTTCCCGAGAAGTTTGAGGCTGGCACGCAGGACGCCGCAGGTATCTACGCTACCGGCGCCGCTGTCGAATACCTCAACGGCCTGGACATGGCAAAGATCGAGAAGCGAGAAGAACTTCTCGCCAGATACTTGGTGCAGCAGCTGTGTACGCTGGACTTTGTTGACATCGTTGGCTCTAAGCTGGGACAAAACCACGTGGGCGCTGTGGCGTTTAACGTGCGCGGCGTTCATCCACACGACGTCTCGAGCATCCTAGACATGAATAACGTTTGCATTCGCGCTGGTCATCACTGCGCCGAGCCGCTTCTGATTGAGCTGCACGAGTCCAGTACCTGCCGCGCATCTGTTGCGTTCTACAACGATAAACACGATATTGACCAGCTTATCGAGGGTCTTAACCAGGTGTGGAAGATCTTTGGCAGCGCGGTCAGCAACAAATAAAACAAGGAGCTGAAATAAGTGGCAGCAAACGACCTGTATAACGCTGAGTTTATGGACCACGTTTCTCACCCCGATTACAAATACCAGATGGATAATCCAACTGTCTCCCACGAGGGCGTTAACCCTTCTTGTGGCGATGAGCTCACGTTTTCCGTGCGTATTGAGGATGGAAAGATTGCCGAGACTGCTTTTGTGGGCAGCGGATGTGCAATCTCTCAGGCTTCGGCCGACATCATGAGCGATCTGATGATTGACCGCACTCCAGAAGAGGCTATTGAGCTCTGCAAACTCTTCGGTCGCATGATTCGCGGAGAAGAGACTGACGAAGCCGTGCTTGACCAGCTGGAAGACGCCAACATTCTGCACGACATCGCTCACATGCCCGCGCGCGTTAAGTGCGCTGAGTTGGCATGGCACACACTCGAGGAGATGCTCGAGGCTCACAACAGCGGTTCTGCTGCAGCCGGTGCGTCTACCACCGAGGGCGGCGCCGAGAACAAGCGTGCCGAGGACGGCACCGATAGCGAGCGTGCCAAGGACGGCGAGTAGCCGTGGCTGGAATGTTCTCTACAAAGGGAATGTACGCACTCCGCGCAATGGCTGACCTGGCCGTTCACGATGGCTGGGTCTCACTGGGCGACGTTTCCGAGCGCCAGAACATCTCGCGCAAGTACCTTGAGCAGGTCATTGCCCTGATGCACAAGGCTGGATACGTCGAGAGTCTGCGCGGAAAGGGCGGCGGCTATCGCCTCACGCGCAAGCCCGAGGACTACACGCTGGGCGAGATTCTTCGCGCAGCCGAAGGCAATCTTGCGCCTGCCAGCTGTCTGAGCTGCACAAACACCACCCTCTGTCCCCAGATGGAGTCCTGCACCACCATCAATGTCTGGCGCGACCTTGGCCGCATGACCTCCAGTTTCCTGGACAGCAAGACGCTCGCGGACATTGCCCGCAACGAAGGCAACATGCACGTCTCTCCCGCCGACAACCCTACCGCTGAGTAAGCGTTTAAGCTGCGGTTTTATTGTCGTGTGCGGTGGGGCGTGCACAGCGAGAAGACCTTGGAGTGCACCGGGTTTCTCGCGAGAAGGACGCACGCTGGTCAGCCAATTGCGAAGTGCAGCGAGCGCGCCGTGCGAGCCTGATTTCTGCAAAGAATCTGTAAATTTTGCCTGAAAACACCAAAGAATCTGTGGATTTGCCTGATTTTATTAAAGAATCTGTGTCAGATTTACAGATTCTTTACACTTTTCAGGCAACTTAAAAGGGTCTCAGGCTCGCTTATCCTGAATTTAACGGAGCTTTTCTAGCTCACTCCACAATTTAATTCGTTTAGCT